>PHEX01000054.1 GCA_002843005.1 Candidatus Anoxymicrobium japonicum
CCATGTGGGACTGCTCCCAAAGTTAAGCGTGGAAAAGCCAGCCGAGGGCGCCTCCAAAACGGCGATTTGTCTCCCAGCGCAGCAGGACGTTTCCGGGTTTTGCCAGGGTCGGATCGGCATCAACGAGACGGAACGCTTCCACGCGGGCCTTGCGTATAAGGTCAAAGTTGCGTGAAAGCCGTACCGCCTTGAGATCGGGCAAACCGGATTGCCGCGTTCCGAAAAGCGTCCCCTCCCCCCTGATCTCCAGATCGGTCTCCGCGAGCGCGAAGCCATCGTCGTATCTCTTGATGGCTTCCATTCGCGCTTTTCCATCGTCTGTTGTCGGATCCGCGAAAAACACGCAGATCGCGCGCTCCTTGCCACGCCCGATGCGCCCTCGAAGCTGGTGAAGCTGGGCGAGCCCGAAGCGATCGGCGTTTTCCACTATCATAACCGTGGCGTTCGGGACGTCCACGCCGACTTCGATCATGACGGTCGAGATGAGTATATCTATATCCCCCGCGGCAAAGCGCTCCATGATCGAGCGCTTCTCTTGTCCCTTCATCTGGCCGTGTACGAGCTCCACCCGCGCGTCGGGAAACTCTTTCTTCAATCGCCGGGCCTCATCGGCGGCGGCGCGGGCTTCGAGCTTTTTCGACTCCTCGATGATAGGGCACACCACAAACACCTGGCGGCGTTTCGCGATTTCCCTGCCCACCATGGCAAAGATGCCTTTGCGCTCATCTTTTCCGGCCACGTGAGTTACGACACCTTTGCGGCCTGAGGGAAGTTCGTCGATTATGCTAACCTCCAGATCTCCGAAAAGCGTAAGCGACAGCGTTCGCGGAATCGGTGTCGCGGACATGTGAAGGATGTCGGGATCGTTTCCCTTTCGCGCCAGTTGCACGCGTTGCGCCAGGCCAAAGCGATGCTGCTCGTCGATAATCGCAAGGCCCAGTTTCTCAAACGCGACCCGCTCGGAAACGAGCGCGTGGGTGCCGATGACGATATCCACCTCGCCGGATTCGATAGCCGAGAGCGCCTCGCGCTTTGGGGCGCCTGTCAGCAGACGCATTCTCACCGGCAGTTCATCGAGCATCTCGCCTATGCGCCGGTAATGCTGATGGGCCAGTATCTCGGTCGGGGCCATTACCGCGCCCTGGTAGCCGCTTTCGACCGCCAATAGGAGCGCGAGCACCGCTACCACCGTCTTCCCCGACCCGACCTCGCCGTGCAGCAGCCTGTTCATCTGGACCTGAGCGCCCATGTCACGCGCGATCTCCAACCACGCGCTCCTTTGCGAACCGGTCAGCTCGAAAGGCAGGCTCTCGAGGAACTGATCCGCGAGTTTCCCGGCGCCTCCATGCCGCACGCCGCGCGCCTCCCGTTCGCGCCGCTTTTTGATCAACGCCAGCCCCACCTGCATGGTAAATATCTCGTCGAAGGCAAGCCTGTGTCGCGCCTTTTTTAGCGATTCGGCGCTGCCCGGAAAGTGGATCTCGCAAAGCGCGCCCTCGAGTCCCGACAGGCCGAACTTCCCTGCGACTTCAGGCGGGATCGGATCCGCCATTCCTTTCACCGCCTCGAGCGCGCGGCTTATCAACTTGCGCAATCCGGCCGATGTGACGCCGGCGGTCGCCGGATAGAGCGGAATGATCCTTCCCGTGTGCAACCCTTCGACACGGGCGTCCGACTCCCGCGTGCCAAGCACGTCAAATGACGGGTTCGTGATTTGCAACATCCTGGACATAAAAGAAGCCTTGCCGGAGAACGCCACCAGCGATCCTTCTTTCAGGTGATCCTTGTGGTAATCCTGGTTGAACCAGACGCCTGATATATACCCCGTGCCGTCGAACAGTGTGACCACCAGCATTTTCTTGCGAGAGCGGGTAGTGCGGCTCTCAGAGTCACATACGCGTCCCACGACCGTGACATCCTCACCGATTTTCACTTCGCGGATCGGTGTCACGCTTGATCGGTCCAGGTATCGCCTCGGGAGATGGTACAACAAGTCCGCGATTGTCGTGATGCCGAGCGGCGCCAGCCTGCGGGAGACGGCGGGACCGACTCCGGCCAGCGCTGTCACAGGGGCGGCAAAGCGGTTGAGCGCCTCGACATTCGGCGGCACAGGGCGTTTGCTTCCACCGGAGGTCGCACTGTTCGATTTTGGCGCCTGCTCCTCTGGCATATTTTCGTCTCGCATCTCGTGAAACACGTGTCTACCTGTATAATACATTGTCCGGCGTTTGACATCGGAACTATCGCGGGCGCCGTGTATTCACGGAAGAAACCCAAAATCGGGAGGAAGCATGAGCGTTGAAGAAAAGCAGATCGGCTTCGCGGGCCGGGTGAAATCTATGATCGTTGAAGCGGCGATTGAACGTGTCACAAAAAAGTTCGGGATTCAAAAAAGCGCCGTACGAAACATGAAATCGTTCATAAAACTCCTGGGCATGGACGGAAGCGCAGGCGACACTCCCAGGGAATTCCTGGCGCTGATCGCGGACATGTGGTCGGGCTTCCTGTTGACCCCGTTCGCGCAACAACAGATGCAGGGGTGGGTGCTCCCTTACTGGCTCGCGCAACAAAGCCTTCCATCCTCGCAATCGTTTATCCCCAACGGACACTCTTTTCTCGAATGCAACATTACCCACCGCAACTGGACCGGCGTCGGGTTGAGCGGGTTCCCAAATGAAGCCGTCGTGGATCCGCGCGGGCTTGTGACGCCATGGCCGTTCGCGCCGTCGGTGGATGTGTGGGTAAGAGTTGGCGACCAGGTCGCCTGCCCATCTGAGACAGACGGGGTGAAGCAGGAACTCGAGGGCGGAATACCCGTGGTCCGCACGACGTTCGAGGCTTTTGGGCTCGAGTGCGTTATCACGACGTTTGTCTCGCCGCTCGCGGGCATCCCTGTGACGCTCACGAGCGCCACTGTCTCAAACCCTGGGGCGGATGCCGTCCGGGCTTCGCTCGTCGTCTCGGTACGCCCGTACAACCCGGAGTCGATCTGCGCCATCAACGAGCTTTCCTACGATGCCGGGGCAAGGACGTTTACCGCGAACGGCAACGTCTTCGTCTATCTCGGGCAGAAGCCATCCGCGATCATGCTTTCGGATTTTGAGCACGGAGACGTTGCGCAGCAACTGCGCGACAGCGCGCGCGAACGCCTCAGCGAGGGAACAACCTCTGTTGCCGAACCAATCGGCCTTTCAACCGGGGCGGCCATTTTCGACCTCGACCTGTCGGGCGGCGAGAGCGTCAAGATATGCTTCGCGTGTCCCCTGAGCGCGGAGACGCACCCGCCTTTCAATAGAATGCTTCCGGAGCGCGACTCAGGAAACATTGTCGAAAAAGCCCTCGAGGAGCAACACGCGAACTGGGCGGAGCTCATCTCTAAAGGGATGAGCATCAACGTTCCCGACGAGACGTACCAGAAAGCGTTCGACGTAAACAAGGCGTTCCTCTTGCTGTTGTTCGATGGCCGCTCTATTACCCCTGGCGTCTCGACCTATCACATGATGTGGTTCCGCGACGCCGCTTACCTCATCCCCGCTCTCGAGCGCATAGGCCACGCCGACATGGCCTGCGACATCCTGCGAACTTACCCGGAGAAGCAAGCAGCCGACGGGTTCTTTTGCTCTCAATCGGGAGAGTGGGACTCGAACGGACAGGCGATGTACACGCTCATCAACCACTACCGCATGACGGGCGACAGTAGTTTCCTGAAGGACATGTACCCGTCGCTCATGCGTGGCGCGGGCTGGATCAAAGAAACGAGGCAATTGAACCTGCCCACCGACGACCCGAGACGCGGTCTCCTTCCATCCGGCATAAGCGCCGAGCATTTCGGCATGATCGACGTTTATTACTGGGATGATCTGTGGACGATATGCGGCCTGAGGGAGGTCGCCTTCGCGGCGCGCGAACTCGGTTTCAAGAGCGACGCGATCTTCGCCGACGAGATCGCCGACGAGATGTGGCGGGCGCTGGAGGCTTCCTGGGCGGCCGTTGAAAAACGGCTCGGGCGCAAGGTGCTGCCGACTGCTCCAGGGCGAGACATCGACTCGGGCAGCATCGGCGTCATTTCGGCCATCTATCCTCTCAACCTGATGACGCCTCAAGAGGAGAGAATGGCCAACACGCTCCGCGAAATCATCGACAGGTGCTTCTACCGGGACACCTTCTATCACGGCATCGCGCATTGCGGGCTGAACGCCTACCTCTCGCTTCACATAGCGCAGTGCCTCCTGAAAAGCCGCGACCGTTACGCGTTTACGATTTTCGAGTCGCTCATGTCGATGGCGACCCCGACTTACACCTTTCCCGAGGCGATCAACCCGCTGACGGGCGGAGGCGCCTTCGGGGACGGCCACCACGGGTGGGCGGTGTGCGAGTTCATAAACTTCCTGCGTAACGTGATGCTCATGGAGGAAGGCGACAGGCTGGCTATTTTAAAACTCTCGAAGCCTGAGTGGTTCGCGCCGGGCAACATCATAGAAGTCAAGAACGCGGCGACTTTCTTTGGGGAGGTCTCCTACTCGGTCAATTGCGCGAACCTCGCCGCGACTTTCAACCTGCCGGGCTCGTTCGAGCGGCCGCCAGCGGCTATCGAGCTGAACGTGCCGTTCGAGATCACCTCATGCAAGGTTGACGGTCGATCGGTAAAGGTCGAGCCGCATGCGCGAAGTCTGGAAGTGCCACCGGACGCCAGAAAAGTTGTGGTCAAGCTGGCGCGCTGATGGCAGGGCTCATGTTTTTGCCATCTGGCACGATTGTGTTATTATCACTTTTTATTGAACGAAGGATGTGAAAACGTGTCAAACGTGTGTGACATATGCGGAAAGAAACCTCATTTCGGCTTTAACGTGAGCCATTCGCATAAAAAAACAAAAAAGCGCTGGACTCCCAACGTCCACAAAATGCGCATCGTTGTCAACGGCAGCCCGCGCAACGCGCGTGTCTGTTCCAGGTGTCTAAAAAGAGGCAATATCCAGAAAGCGTAAAAACGCATAATGGGGTCAAACCAAATTATGCGTTTTTATGGGCGCTCCCATTTATCTGTTGCAAAACGCATAATTTGGTTTGATTTGACCCTATTATGCGTTTATCGAGGGGTTTGCGCAGGAGACTCCTTTTCCGGGGGAAACCGCGCGTTGTATCCCGGCCATGGTAAACGATCGAGCCTCGGTCACCGCGTCCTTCAACGCCATCCCTTTTGCCAGGTGTGCCGTTATCGCCGCCGAGAGCAAACAGCCGGTGCCGTGAACTTTCAGACCCTCGATCCAGTTCGAGACGCAGACGTCAATATCTTCGCCATCGTAGAAGACATCGGCCGCCAGCGCCTCTCCTTTCTCGACAATCTTTAGGCCTGTGATCAACGCTGAGCGCGCGCCCATCGCCACAAGCCTCATGGCGGCCGCCCACGCGTCCTTGACGTCAGAGACCGCGAAGCCGCACAGACTCTCCGCCTCGAGAGCGTTCGGGGTCACAAGCGACGAGCGCGGCAGAAGATGCCTGGCGATAGCGTCCATCCCGTCCTCGTCGAGCAGGCACCCGCCAGATCCGCCAACCACGACAGGATCTACTACCAGTGGGCCGGAGTACTCCTTCTCGAAGAAAGCGCCCACAGCCTTCACGACGGCGGCGCTCCCCAGCGCGCCCGTCTTGATCGCGTTGGGGATACCGTCCGCGAAGAGCTCTTCGAGTTGCCCGCGCACGACGCCGACAGGGACGTCGAAGCGTCCCTTGACCCCGAGCGTGCTCTGAAATGTGAGGGTCGCCGCTACCGCCATCGGGTAAACGCCGAGCGCGTCAAACGTCCTCACGTCCGCGACAATCCCCGCGCCGCCAGACGGATCGAGACCGGCCACGGAGAGCGCCGTGCGAAGTCCCGGCTGCGGCTTTCGCGGATCATCGCCGCTGTCTTCATTTGAGAAAGTGGTCATACCCGAGCCCCTCCAGGCTTTCCGCGCGCCCGTCGGGCGCGATGAGCCGCGTCCCTTTTGACGCGTGGGCGACAACGCCGATCCGCGTGGCCGGCGCTTCGCGCTCCGCCAGCGACGAGAGCGCTTTGGAGAACCGTTCTTCCGGAGCTGTAAACACGAGTTCATAATCCTCTCCCCCGGCGAGCGCCCACTGAAGCGGATCACAGCGGGCTTCATTGGCAAGCGCTCTCAACTCTCCGCTCAGCGGGATCGCTTCACTGTATATCTCACAACCGACGTCGCTCTCCTGACAGATGTGGACGAGATCGGCCGCAAGCCCGTCGCTTACGTCCTCCATCGCGCTCGCTCCGCAGGACGCCAGGATCTCGCCGGCCGGTATCCTGGACTCGGGTCGCAGGTGGGCATCGACAAGGGCTGGAAACTTTGCGCGCAGATCCGGGTGACCCGATTTCAAGACGTAAAGGCCTCCCGCCGAGTCGCCGAGTGTACCGGTCACGCCTATGATGTCGCCTTCTCGCGCGCCGGAACGCAGCACCGGCCCGTAAGCGTGAGGCGTACCGGCTACCGTCACCGACACTCCGAGCCCGGAGGACGACCTGCAAATATCCCCACCGATGATGGAACAGTTGCATGAGCCTGACATCTCGAGCGCGCCGCCCAGCAGGGCACGCACCTCATCCTCTGTCGGCGGCGCCCCGAAGGCGACCGACATCAGCGCGCACAAAGGCTGCCCACCCATTGCCGCGATATCGCTTACGCTGGCCGCCATCGCTTTCCACCCGATGTCGGCAAGGCCGCAGGTGTCAAGCGTGAAATGGATGCCTTCGTAGATGGAATCGACCGTGAGGATGATGCTGCCGCCCGCGAAGTGAAAAACCGCCGCGTCGTCACCGACGCCGACCTCGAGGGCAGGCGCCGGGGCGGAGAGCATCTCGCGGATAACCGCTATCGCCGCGCTTTCGGACAATGGTGTGTCCGCCATTTGCCGCCTTCCGGTTTAGCCCAGGTACTCCGCCACAAACTTCATGGCGCAAAACTCGCCGCACATGGCGCAACCTTCGTGCTCCTCGACCCTGCACTGCGCCAGCACCGTTCCCGCCCGCTTCGGATCTATCGCGAGGGCGACCTGCTTGTCCCACTCGAGCGCCTTGCGAGCGCCGGACATCTCGTTGTCCCATGTCATAAAGTATTCGGGGTTCTTTGCCAGATCGCCCGCGTGGGCGGCGATCCGTGTGACGATCGTGCCCTCCCGCACGTCATCGACGTCGGGAAGCCCAAGGTGCTCGCGCGGGGTCACGTAACACAGGAAATCCGCGCCAGCCGACGCGGCCAGTGCCCCCCCTATGCCCGCCACTATGTGGTCGTAGCCCGGCGCCACATCGGTCACCAGCGGCCCGAGCACGTAGAAAGGCGCGTCCCTCGTGATCTCCTTGGCGATCCTGACGTTCTCCACGATCTGCGATATCGGAACGTGCCCCGGCCCCTCGACCATGGCCTGCACTCCCGCTTCGCGGCACCGCGCCACCAGCTCTCCGAGCGTAATAAGCTCCTGTATCTGCGCGCTGTCCGTGGCGTCCGCTACCGCCCCGGGGCGGAAGCCGTCTCCGAGGCTGAGTGTCATCTCATACTTTCGCGCTATGTCGAGCAATCTGTCGAAATCCTCATAGAGCGGGTTTTCGCGCTCGTTATGGATCATCCACCCTGAGAGGAACGCGCCTCCCCGGCTCACGATGTCCGCGATCCGTTCTGTAGCCTCGAGGCACGACAACGCTTTTAATGTCACCCCGCAGTGAACCGTCACAAAATCCACCCCATCGGCCGCGTGGCGCTCGATCGCCTCAAACATCTCGTCTGGTGTCATCGCCACGATGCTGCCGTGCTTCTCTTTGGACTCGATGGCGGCCTGGTATATGGGCACGGTGCCCACGGGAACCCGCGACGCTTCGATGACTTTGCGCCTCACCTCATCGATGTCTCCTCCTGTGGAGAGATCCATAACAGTGTCGGCGCCCGTGTCAACAGCCGTTTCGAGTTTTGCCATCTCGAAGCCGATTTCCGCCCTGTCTTTCGAGGTCCCGATGTTCGCGTTGACCTTGGTGCGCAATCCGGCACCGATCGCGCACGGCATCGAAAGCGCCCGCAACCCGTTCAGCGGAAAAACAACCATCCCCTGAATCACCCCGCGGGCTATCTCCTCCACCTCTAGCGGCTCTCCCGCGGCCGCGAGCTCCAGCGCCCGCGGGATATCCCCTCGCTTCAATCTCTCTAACAGAGTCAATCTCTCCACCATTTTCTTTTAGCCTTTCACGCCTGATTCAAACGCCCGCATGAGATCTTTGACCGCAACCGACATGTCCCGCGCGCGTGACACCGCCGTAACGACCGCGATCCCTCTGGCGCCCGCCCCGGCCACCGCCGCCGCGTTTTGGGCATTGATGCCGCCTACGGCAATGACAGGCGCGATACTGTCATCACAAACGGAAGACAGCCCCTCTACGCCAAGAGGTTCACCCGCGTCAGACTTGGTAGGCGTAACAAAAACGGGGCCAACCCCCATGTAATCCGCCCCGGAATCAACCGCCGCGGCCGCATCCGGCGCGTTCTCGGGTGAGTAGCCGATAATCGTCTCCGGCCCAAGCATCTCGCGGGCCCGCGCCACGTCCATGTCGTCAAACCCCAGGTGAACCGCGCACCCAAGCGCGGCGGCGATGGGCGCGCGATCGTTCACGAAGAACAGCGCGCCGGACTCGCGACAGAGGGCCTGGATTCTCAGGGCCGTCTCAGTGAACGCGCGATCCGAAATATCTTTGTCCCGCAACTGTATCGCGCGGCACCCGGCGTGCACGGCCGCCACCGCGACGTCAAGGTGCTTTCGCCCGAGATCGTTCTCGCAAGCGGTGATGACCACGAGCCTCATCATCTCCATCCAGTCGGGACGCCTGGCGATGCTGTTCGTCGGCGTCAACAGCTTCATCTGGTCAGTCACGCTTTCCTGACAATATCTGCGGCCAGGTGAGCGCACTTATATCCAGAGAGGAACATGCCCCCGAAGATCGCGCCCATGCGTGGCGCCCCGTAAACCGCGTTCGCCGCCATCCCCGTGACCAGCAAGTTCGCATAAACTTCGCGAGTATTCCCGACTATGAGTTCTTCGCCGACCTGTGCCCACATCGGCATCTCTCCGATTACGCCTCCCGTGTCGGTATTGAGCCTGCAACCGGGAATCTTTCGCGCAACGGTGCGCACTACACCAGCTTCGTGCCCGGTCGCGTCCACGACAACCTTCGCCTCCACAGCCAGCGGATCGACGTGAAGATTCGCGAGCTCCACCGCCCGCCAGTTGAGCACGACACCGGCGAGACGATTCTCTTCTCTTATCAAAACATCCTCGACCGACACGCCGACCCACACGCGGACGCCGGCGTCAATCGCCGCCGCGGTGACTTTTGACACGGTTTCAACCGAGTCACCGACGAAATACCCTTCCTTGAACGGTTTCAGGCGGACTCCGAACTCCTCCACTATCTCACGGGCGGCCTCCTGAATAATGATGCGCGGGAAAAGCATGCCGCCACCCCACATGCCGCCACCAACGTGCAGGTTTCGCTCGAACACGCTCACCTTCAGGCCTTCCCGGGCAAGGTAGTACGCGCAGACCATGCCTGACGGCCCCGCGCCCGCGATCGCCACATCTGATTGCAACGAGGAGAGAAAATCTCTGCTGAAGCCCTCGAGAATCCCTCTGGTTACCTCGATCTCCGATAGCGGCATCTCTAACTCCTCTCTATCATTCACCTGCGATTACCTTTATGCAAAAAGAGGTCAGACCCCTTTTTGCATTGCGCAAGGATACCATGACAGGCGACAAAGAGAACCGGCGGCATCAGTTTCCTCCTTGTGCTATATTGAAAGTATTGAGCCAACCCGCATTAAGAGGTGATTTGATGGAAAAGCCACGCGACGAGAACAGCGCCCCATCGCCGGGACGCAATGCGAAAACAAGCAAACTCTGGACACCTGGCGGCGAGAAGCCGGCGAGTGAGGCGAGCGCCGATGACAAGGACAAGAAACCCGACGAGGAGGAAATCCGCAAGCAGATCGAAGAGATGATGGAAAAGATCACCGTCGCGGATATCGCCCTCGATATGATGATCTCGTTGTCGAGCCTGGCGTACAAGCGGATCGGCCTTCCTCATGAAGTCAACGAGAAGTTCAAGGATATGGATCAGGCGCGTCTCGCGATAGATTGCCTGGACGCGCTTGTGAAAACCCTCGAGGGCCGTGTTCCCGAAAAGAATCTAAACCCTTTGAAAGACACGCTCTCAAACCTGAAGCTGAACTTCGCGAAAGAATCTTAAGAAAAAAATCTCAAGGAATCCAACTTACCTGACTGCCGCTTTGGCCTCGCCGTTCTGCATAACGATACAGTAAGTCCCGCCCGCGGGATCCTTTGGGATTCCTCTCATGAAGGATCCGCTGAGCTGGTTGATATCTGTCGGCCAGTTGCCGTTCTCCGTGTAATACGCCTGGATCGCGGAGTCGATCATCTGAAGGTTCAGCGTCCGTACTTCGCTTGACGCTTTCTCCTTAATCTTTGGAACCTGCTCAACGGCCTGCTCAACAGTGCTCGACCCTCCACAGCCTGAGAGTGTAATGATCACCGCTGAAGCGATCAGCAACAACGACATGACACAAGTGATCGCTATTATGGTCTTTGCTCTATTCATCGCGAACCTCCCGCTCTTTCAAGCACGCGTCTCAAACCTCTTCGCCACGCCCGACAATTTCTTTATTGGCAAGCCCTGAGACCTGGTCTGCGTTGAGAATACAGGTCTCATACTCGGCGGTCTCGCCCGCTGCCGGGTTCATTATCGCAACCCTGGAGAGAACGAAAAACTTGCCGTCTATGACGTTTTCGAGAGTCCCCCTGTATTTGATAGAACCACAAAACGCCACGATCTCCTGTCCCTTCCACTGCTCTACCATAGAGATTATGTCCACGCTACACCTCCATTCTGTTTCACACATTTCGGTCAGGTCAGGTCAGGTCAGGTCAGGCGCCGTCTACCGCTACGTCTACCGCAACCAACCTGGGGTCAGGCACCGTCTACCGCGCAGCGGTAGACGGTGCCTGACCCCTACTCATCGCAAAGCACAGACATTCCTGTCTGT
>PHEX01000055.1 GCA_002843005.1 Candidatus Anoxymicrobium japonicum
GCGCGGCATGCGCCACCGGCGCGAACACGCACATGCACGCCACCATCGCCAAAGCCATCATCACGCTGACAGAACCAATCGCTCTCTTCATGTCATCAACCTTCACTGGAATAAAATTGCATAACTATAATAATGAATCATATCACGAATCGATACGCTTTTTTTGCCTGCCTCTCAAAAACGCAACACAGGGGCCTGACCCCCTGTGTTGCGTTTTGTTCGATACTGTTGCCGGAAAGATTTACTTCTTCGCGATCGCGTCCTTTAGAGCTTTGCCTGCCTTGAACGCAGGAACCTTGCTCGCCGCGATCTTGAGCTTCTCTTTCGTCTGTGGATTGATTCCCGTACGCGCTTTCCTCTTGCGCACCTCAAACGTGCCAAACCCGATAAGCTGAACCTTCTGGCCTTTCTTTAGCGCCTTGGTGATCGCCGCAAGCGTAGCATCAAGAGCGTTCGCCGAGTCCTTCCTGGAGATATTCGCCTTTGCGGCAACCTCATCCACGAGCTCTTTCTTTGTCAAGAACTTCACCCCCTTCCACAAGCCTCTTGTAGTGAAAACTTCAATTCCCCGCGCTTTTTCTTCTCTGTACGGAAACTATAGCCCGCAACGACAAGAGAAATCAATGCTTCGCATGCGTGATCCTGTCTTTTCCGGCCGTACGAAAGCGCACGCGCAGCGGGCTTCCCCAGAAGCCGTACTCCTCCCGCAGCTGCCTGGAAATGAATTTGCGGTAATCGGGTTTCACCAGACTCGCGTCATTCACGAATATCACTACCGTTGGCGGCGCCTTCCCTGCCTGGGTAGCATAGTAGAGTTTCAACTGCCTGCCACCTTTCCTCGGTGGAGCGATCTTGTCTTTCACAAGCGACAGAAACTCATTGAGCGCGGGCGTCGAAACCCGGCGGTTCCACTCTTCATAAGCTGTGTCGATGAGCGGCAGTATCTTGTCGATGCCCCGCCCCGTCAAAGCCGATACTCTGAGTAGCGGAAGGTGGGGCGCATAGCGGAACTTGTATCCGATGGCATCCATCACGCCCCTGGCCTGGCGAGTGTCTTCCACGAGATCCCACTTGTTGAGCAGCACGATGGACGCGCGCCCGCGAGACTCAACTACGCTGGCTATTTTCTGGTCGTGTTCGGTAGGCCCTTCGGCGCTGTCTACTACAAGCAGCACCACGTCCGCGTCCTCGATTGCCTTATATGTCCGCAAGGAAGAGTAATACTCTATGTCGCTCATGCCTGTCCTGTTTTTACGGATGCCCGCCGTGTCCAGTATGCGATATTCTCTGTCTTTTCCCTCGACGATCGTATCAATTGTGTCCCGCGTAGTGTGCGGCGCATCGTGGACAAGAGTTCTCTGTTCTCGGGCCATCTTGTTCAGTATCGAGGACTTGCCCACGTTCGGGCGGCCAACGATAGTGACAGCGATCTGCGGCTTGGGCGGAGACGCTTTTCCGGACGCCATGTTCGCGACAACCCTGTCTAGAAGATCTCCTATTCCCAGGCCGTGCTGCGCCGAGATAGTTATGGGGTCGCCAAGTCCAAGAGAGTAGAAAACATACGCTTCATGTTCCTGGGCGGGGTTGTCCACTTTGTTTACCGCAAGCAGAACCTCGCATTTCAACTGCTTCAAACGCCGCGCCAGCCACTCGTCGTCGCACGTCACGCCCGTTCTCACGTCAACGACCATGATCACAACGTCCGCTTCTTGCGCGGCGAAGAACGCCTGCCGTTCAATGTCAGTTGAGAGGAAACCTTTCTCTATCCCCACTCCGCCAGTATCCGTGACGATAAACTCTTGGTCGAGCCACACAGCTGGCACGTACTTCCTATCACGCGTGACACCGGGTGTCGAGTCGACTATAGCGGTCATTCGCGCGGTTATTCTGTTGATAAGCGTGGATTTACCGACATTGGGTCTGCCGAGTATCGCAACCACAGGCAGGTCATTGATTCTCACGATCACGTCCCTTCCATTTCTATTGTTTTGAGAGCCTTAACCAGCGCTTCACCGTTGGCAGAAACAGACTCAACATTGACACCAGATTCACGGCTGACATCTGCGAGAGTTGTTCCATCTATAAACCTGAAGTCGTCATCGAGCGCTACGTCCGGCACGAGCGCCAGGCTTACGCCAGGCGCGCAGGACAGATTGCGCGCGACATCCTTTCCAGAAAGAAGGCCGCAAACGTTCACGCGAGAACCGAACAACGTATTTTCACATACGAGAAGACTGACCCCGGTCTCCTCAATGCCGATAAGCGCCAGCGCCCAGTAACCGATGGGAGTGGTGATCAATGTTACGCCGGCGCAAGCGCCGCGGCACAGCGGCATTTGCCGCGCGGCTTTCTTATATGATTCCATAAACTGGCGGACGATGCCTATGCCGTTCTCGCATTGCGGATACTCACCGTAACAGTCGGCTTCCGGCGGCGGCGTTCCCGCCATGAAATAAAACTCGTCCGCGGCGCCGATCCGCGCGGCGCCGAAATCAGGGCGCCACCTGTCAACCTGCTCGAGAACATCAGCGGATGACGCGGCGTCATATCCGTACGCGTCGGGGATTGCCTTTCTCCCGCCTGTGCTGATACCGACAGGCACGATTCCCACTGAGCTGACACCTGAATAACGGTCGAGCAGATCGTGAAGAGTCACATCCAGGCGCTTGCCATCGTTTACGCCTCTCACAAGCACTATCTGAATGTGAACTTTAATGGAAGCGTTCAACAACTCTTTCAGGATTTTCAAAGCGCGCGGAGCGTCACTGTTTCCAAATAACTTTTTTCGGACAGCCGGTTCGGTCGAATGCAAGCTGACATACAGCGGTGAAAGTCGGTCCATGACTACGCGTTTCACGTCGGCGCGCTTCATGTTGGTGAGTGTGATGAAGTTGCCGCCAAGAAAACTCAAGCGGTAGTCGTCATCTTTCACGTACACGGAATCGCGCAACCCATCAGGCAACTGATCGACAAAGCAGAAAATGCAATTATTGCCACACGTCTTTACCTGGTCGAATATCGAGTCGGAAAACTCGAGCCCCGGCGGGTGCCCGAGCAGGTTCAACGCTGTCGCGAACCGGCGGCCGGCGCGCTCTACCTCAAGTCGATGCGTTCCATCGTCCGCAAGCGCCATCCGCAAATCAATGATGTCCCGCAGTCGCGTCCCTTTTATCTTCCAGATGTTGTCACCGCATCTGATGCCGGCCAGATCCGCGGGAGAGCCCGGCTCGACACAGGTCACCCGCGCGGGGCCGCACTTTGATTTTCTCAAAACATGTCTCCGAACACAGTACTGTGCAAAAAGGGGTCTGACCCCTTTTTGCACACTCAATTTTGCGCCAGACGTTGCGCTATAGATATAATGTCATACCGTCGCCTTCAAATAAACGTATTACAGGGAGGGCTTATTGTGAGCGCATCTGAACCGATCAAGAACGTCGGGCTTTTTGGCCACGGCGGCGCCGGAAAAACCACTTTTGCTGAAGCGTTGCTGTATGCATCCGGCGCTATAACGCGCATGGGCAATGTCGAGCAGGGCAACACGACTACGGATTTCGACGAAGAAGAAATAAAGAGAAATATATCGATCAATTGCGCGTTGGCGTCTGTTGACTGGAAAGGCACCCACGTGATTTTTGTGGATACGCCTGGATACGCCGACTTCGTGGGCGACGCCATATCGGTTGCCAGTGTCATCGACGCTGCTTGCTTCGTGGTGTCCGGTGTGGATGGGGTCGAGGTTCAAACCGAAATAATGTGGGACACAGTTGCTTCGCTGTCGATCCCGCGGGTGATATTCGTGAGCAAGCTGGATCGCGAGCGGTCGAGCTTCGACCGCGTGATAGATGACGCCCGCGATACGTTCGGGGACAACATAGTGGCTCTGATGCTTCCTATAGGAGAGGAGCACGACTTCAGTGGCGTGGTGAATCTACTAAATGGAAAAGCGTTCTCACCGGCGGGCCAGGGCGCATCGGATGAGATTCCCGTTCCTGCGATGATGGCCGACGCTGTCGCCGAGGGGCGAGACGCGTTGACTGAGGCCGTAGCGGAAACTGATGACACGCTGCTCGAAAAGTACCTGGAGGAAGGAGAGCTCTCCTTCGAGGAGATCACGACAGGCCTGAAGAATGCGGTGCGAAGTGGAAAGATCGTCCCCGTCCTGTGCGGCGCGGCGCCCACCGGCATCGGCATCGCTGAGTTTCTCGATTTTGTGAATAACGTCCTCCCGCTTCCAGAGGAGAATTCTGACATCGTGGGAACGCTTCCCGGCAAGGAGGAAGAGGCAACTCGCCGGCGTTCCGAGGATGAGGCGATGTGCTCGCTGGTGTTCAAGACGCTTGCCGATCCTTACGTCGGCAAACTTACGTACTTCCGCGTTTTTTCCGGCGTCTTCAAAGCGGACAGTGTCGTGCTCAACTCGACACACGGAAAGACCGAGAGAGTTGGACAGATATATCGCGTCACGGGCAAGGAGCAATCCTCGGTTCCTCAACTGGTCGCCGGAGAGATTGGCGCCCTCGCGAAACTTTCTTTGACGTTCACGGGCGACACTTTGTGCGACAAAGATAAGCCAATAGTGCTTCCGCGCATCGAGTACCCCGCCACGGTCATGTCATTGACTGTGGCGCCCAAGACCAAAGGTGACGAGGATAAGCTTTCGACCGCGCTTGGCAGGCTGCGCGAAGAGGATCCGATGCTTACGGTACACCGCGATACCGAGGTAAACCAGACGATTATCTCGGGAGCGGGCGAGACGCACATAGACGTCGCGGTTGAGAAGATGCGACGGAAGTTCGGCGTGGATGTATTGACCGATCTTCCCCTCATCCCGTACAAAGAAACCATTCGAAAGGGCATCGAATCCGAGGGGAAGCATAAGAAACAGACCGGCGGCCACGGGCAGTTCGGCCACGTGTTTCTGCGAATCGAGCCCCGCAAGAGAGGCGAAGGCTTCGAGTTCGAAGACAAGATAGTTGGCGGCGCGATCCCAAGGCAGTACATTCCGGGAACCGAAAAAGGAGTTATCGAAGCTATGCGGGAAGGGCCTCTCGCGGGTTACCCGCTTGTAGACGTGAAAGTTACGCTTTACGACGGTTCGTTTCACGCCGTGGACTCGTCCGAGATGGCGTTCAAGCTGGCGGCGTCGAAGTCCATCAGGGACGGTGTCGCCAGGTGCGATCCTGTGTTGCTCGAGCCTATCATGGACGTCGAGGTGACCGTCCGGGATCAGTTCATGGGTGAAGTCATAGGCGACCTGAACTCCAAGCGTGGGCGCATCTCAGGGATGCAACCAAAAGGGAAAATGCAGGTAGTGAGCGCCCAGGTTCCGCTTGGAGAAATGCGCCGATACTCGATAGACCTGCGCTCAATCACCGGTGGGCGCGGTGTCTTCAAGATGGATTTCTCTCATTACGAGGAAGTGCCGGATCATTCGGCCCAGAAAATTATCGAGCAAGCGAAAAAAGAACGCGAGAACTCTTAAGGTCAGACACCGTCTACCGCTTTAGCGGTAGACGGAAAGGTAGACGGTGCCTGACCCCTATGCGTTATACGGGGAGTTCTTCGGCTAGCTTTTTCCAAACCTCGTCGAGGCTGAGCGGCAGCACCCGGGTGTTCCCTGTTACAGACATGAAGTTCGCGTCCCCGGACCACCGTGGAACGACGTGCATGTGAACGTGCTCGGTGATGCCGGCGCCCGCGACGCGCGTGATGTTTATCCCAATGTTGAAACCCTCGTTCTCGAACGCGTTCCTGATGGCCTTCATGCATTTCTGCGCCACCGTCATCATTTCCGAGAGAGTGTCCACGTCGAGATCCTCAATTGTTCGCGCGTGCTCGTACGGTACGATCATCAGGTGTCCGGTTGAATACGGATACATGTTGAGTATCGCGAAGCACTTTTCCGCGCGGTAGACGATAAGGTTGTCTCTGTCACTGTCGTCCGCGGCCGTGTCGCAAAAGACACATCCTTTTCGATCGTCAACAGTGCTCACGTACTCGTACCTCCACGGGGTGAACATTATCTCCATCGTTCAAGCCTCACGCGGCGCCCTGGCTGAAATCTCGCGGATGAGTTCCGAAGTGAACTTTTCGAGATCAACGCCTCGCTCGTCACGTCCGGTGTAAGACCGTACGCTCACGTTCCCTTCCTCGATCTCGTGATCCCCTACGATGACCATGTGGGGAATTTTCATGCGCGAGGCTTTGCGAATCTTGGCGCCCGTGGTCTCGCTCTCATCGTTTACCTTGACACGTACGCCTCGCGCCTCCAGTTCGCGGCAGACATCGCGCGCGTAATCGACGTGGCGGTCAGCGATAGGAATTATCTCTACCTGGACCGGCGCGAGCCACGTTGGGAAAGCTCCCGCATACTGTTCTATGAGGATGCCGAGATAGCGCTCCAGGCTGCCCAGTACCGTTCTGTGAATCATGATAGGAACATGCGCGCTGTTGTCGGCGCCCGCGTAAGTCATATCAAAGCGCCCGGGGAGGTTGAAGTCGAACTGAACTGTCGGGCCCTGCCAGTAACGCCCTATCGCGTCCCGCAGCTTGACGTCGATCTTGGGACCGTAGAAAACACCTTCACCTTCATCAACAGTGTACTCAAGACCATGATCCTCAAGAGCTTTTTTGAGCGCGTGGGTGGCCGTCGCCCAATCCTCATCGGAACCAACGGAGTGCTCGGGACGCGTGGACAGCGCGATCTTGAACGTTGTAAATCCAAACATCCTCTGTGTTTCAAAGGCAAAACGAAGAGTATCGTTTATTTCGTCCGCGGCCTGTTCCATGGAACAGAAAATGTGGGCGTCATCCTGTGTAAAACCACGGACGCGCAACAGTCCGTGAAGCACGCCCGAACGCTCATGGCGGTAGACCGTCCCAAGTTCGAAGAAACGAATTGGCAACTCGTGATGCCCGCGGGTGCGAGACTTGTAAATATATATGTGCGCCGGGCAGTTCATGGGCTTGATGCCGTAGCCTTGCCCATCTATGTCAAAAAAGTACATCGGATAATTCATGTCGAGATGTCCACTGGTCTTCCAGACGTCGCGACGCATGATGTGAGGGGAAATGATGAGCTGGTAACCGCGCCGCGCGTGCTCCGCCTTCAGAAAATCCTCTATGACAGTGCGGACAATTGCCCCGTTCGGGTGGTAAACGACGAGTCCCGGCCCGATCTCTTCGTGGATCGAGAACAGTTCCAATTCCTGGCCGAGACGGCGATGGTCGCGCTTTTCAGCCTCTTCCAGGCGCTTCAAGTGCTCATCCAGATCTTCGTCGCGGTCATAGGCCGTACCGTAGACGCGCTGCAACATCTCACGTTTTTCGTCTCCACGCCAGTAGGCGCCCGCTATTGAAAGAAGTTTGAACGCTTTGAGACAGCCTGTTGACGCGAGATGCGGTCCGCGGCACAGATCCACGAACTCTCCCTGCTCGTAGATAGTGAGATTTTCATCCTCGATCTCTCTTGCAAGCTCGACCTTGTAAAGTTCGCCGCGTTCCTCAAAAAGGCGAATGGCCTCCTCGCGTGTCAGCTCCCGTTTCGAGATTACGAGATCCTCCTCCACTATGCGAGACATCTCTTTCTCTATTTTTACGAGATCCTCGGGCTTGAGCGTTTGTTCGAGGCCGAAGTCGTAATAGAAGCCGTCCTGGATCGCCGGGCCGATCGCGAGCTTCGTGTCCTTGAAAAGCCTCTTGACGGCCTGCGCCATCACGTGAGAAGTGGTATGGCGAAGGGTGGTAACTTCAATTATTTCTTCAGACATGCCGATCCCATCACGTGTTTTACTCATGGGCTGCGAAAAATAATGGTGGGCGCGAGTAGGATCGAACTACCGACCTCTTCCGCGTCAGGGAAGCGCTCTCCCACTGAGCTACGCGCCCACATCAAATCTGACTGGGTCATATTAACTTATGAAAGATGAATGTTCAAACAGCGCTGTAACGGTTCTTGTCGAGCGCCAGCGTGATTCATCGCTGGAGGCGGCGGTCGGAATTGAACCGACGATGGAGGTTTTGCAGACCTCTGCCTTACCACTTGGCTACGCCGCCCTACAAACTAGAGAAATCGGATGGAGCGGGAGACCGGACTCGAACCGGCGACCTCGACCTTGGCAAGGTCGCGCTCTACCAACTGAGCTACTCCCGCTCGAAGTTGATTCTAGTTTAAGAGGGGTCAGGCACCGTCTACCTCTCCGTCTACCTCTCCGTCTACCGCTGCGCGGTAGACGGTGCCTGACCCCAAAGTTAAATCAAAGTCTTCTGGCTTCTTTCTGAAGCACGATGCCTACGATAGCCAGACGATTCGTTCGATCGCGTGTCGCGCTGAGGAACTCTTCCATTTTATCACGAAACTCCGCGCGAGCTATGTACCTGTATGTAAACTCTTCTGTCTCGACAGCGGTGTCTATCTCGACGGCCAGTACGCCTTTCTCCACCAGGGATTTCAAAATTGGCGTCACGACGTCGACTTGCCTTCCCACCTCGAGTGCGATACCAGAAGGCTTCTCCAGCGCCTCCTGATTTTCGTGAAAATAGGCCAGAACGTCCCATGCGACGAAATGGTCGATGTACTCATCGACAAATTCCAAAATTCCTGAATCAATATCATATTGTGGCAAATGTTTTTCCTACCGCTGTTAGAATATTTCCCCATCTGAATTATATCGAATCTGTCCTTGCGAGCACCTGTTGCGTTACTGCTCCCCACATGCGCGCAACTCACGGTAGAAACAACTGTGCTCTCCCGTGTGGCAAGCCGCTCCGACCTGATCAACTCGCACGAGCAGCGCGTCAGCATCACAGTCGTAATAAATTTTTTTGACCTTCTGCACGTGGCCGCTCGTCTCCCCTTTGGGCCAGAGCTCTTGCCTGCTTCGGGAGTAGAACCAGGTGCGACCGGTCTCGAGGGTTCGGGCGAGTGACTCCTTGTTCATGTAAGCCAGCATGAGCACCTCGCCGGTACTGTCCTCCTGGACGATTACGGGCGTCAACCCTCTCTCGTCGTATGACATATCGTCCGGGCCTTGTACCGTTGTTTCACTATCGCTCATGCAACATTCTCCTGCTTGCTATTGTTGCCTGACCTCCACCCATTGGCCATTCTGTATTTTGACCATCACAAGCGCCTTGAGATCCAGGCCGGCGTGGTCGGTCGGCGAGTAGGTGAATACTCCATCGACGCCAGCGTAATTTTTCAGCTTCTCGATCTCATCGCGGATTTTCGCCCTGTCGCCGCCGGCGACCTTCATAGCGTTGACCACAATGTTGGAGGCGTCCCAGCCGTGAGCGGCAAAAGGATCGATTTCCTTCCCATAAACATTTTTGTACAGCCCGCTGAATTTACCCACAGCGTTTTTCCATTTGCCTGAAGGTATCGTCGATGGCAGCAAAAGACGGCTCACGGGGAAGATTACGCCTTCTGACGCGGCGCCCGCGAGTTCGATGAAATTTTTGTTGGCGATGCCCGAAGAACCCACAAATGGAAGATCAATGCCGAGCTGTCGCATGTTTTTCGCGATCGACGCCGGACCCGGATTGGTTCCCCACACGAGGATTGCTTGTGCGTCCGTTCGGGTTATCTTTGTGAGTTGCGCGATCATATCCGTGTCAGCCGATCCGTAGCTCTCGTTAGCCGCAATTGAAATGCCGTACTGAGGCGCTTGTGCCTTGACCTGGTCGGCGCCGCCGGTGCCGTAAGCGTTCGAGTCGTGCAGTATAGCGATCTTTTTAACTTTTAACTCATTCTGAAAGTAGAGCAACGCCTTCTTTATGACAAGCGCGTCACCAGGCGCGACGCTAAAGATATAATTCCTCACGGGTTGTGTAATCTTCGTTCCGGCAGCCATTGCCACAACAGGAACCATCGCATTTGTGGAGACGGAAGCGATGGCAAGTGTTGATCCGGTAGAGCTGCCTCCGATTATTGCGCTAACCTTTTCCTGAGCGATCAACCTGGACACGGCGGCGCCCGCCTTCGCGGGATCGCTCTCGTCATCCTCAATGACGAACTCGACAGAAGTTCCGTTTATGCCATGGTCGCGCTCGAGTTGCTTCTTCAAGAGATTGATTGATCGTTGCTCCGGTTCGCCAAGAGGCGCGGCCAGCCCGGAAAGCGAAACAATTACGCCAATTTTGAGTTTGCGCTTCTTTGTGCTCCAGGAGCATCCGCCAAACGTCAAGCAGGCTGTCATAGAAACAAGCACTGCCAGTACAATCAACAACGCCGACGCCCTTCTGTCCATTTCACTATCTCCTATTTGCTCGGCATGTTCGTCTTTTGCGCCTGCTGATCCAATAATACCATTTAACTTCCGGGGGTCAGGTCTTTTTTTAAAGTCGCTGATCGTTTATTGCGCTAAACGCAACACTGGGGGCCTGACCCCCAGTGTTGCGTTTTATCCTAAGTCAGCCTGACTTCAATTCCTCTCGACGCAAGGCACTTCTTGGCGTCCGAGATGGTGTGCTCTCCGTAATGAAAGATGCTTGCCGCGAGAACCGCGTCACATCCTGTCTGTTCTATGACTTCGGCCAGGTGCTCAATGTTTCCAGCGCCTCCGCTGGCAATGACAGGTATTGACACGGCTTCGCAGACGGCACGGGTCATGGGGATGTCATAACCTAGCCTGGTTCCATCCCTGTCCATGCTGGTGAGCATTATTTCCCCGGCGCCAAGCTCTTCGACTTTCTTTGCCCAGTGAACGACCTCTATGCCCGTTGGCGCGCGCCCGCCGCGCGTGTGGACTTCCCATGTTCCATCGCGGCTTCGGCGTCCGTCGATCGCCACGACCACACACTGACTCCCGAATTTCTCCGCGGCACTGGTAACAAGCGATGGGTTGTTGACAGCCGCGGTGTTGACAGACACTTTGTCGGCGCCGGCTTTCAGGATATTTCTAATGTCCTCGAGGGAGCTGATTCCGCCACCTATCGTGTAGGGAATGAAAACCTCATCCCCCGCCCGCGCCGCGAGTTCGACCTTTGTGTCGCGCTGTTTGTGCGAAGCGGTAATGTCAAGGAATATCAGCTCATCGGCGCCCTGGCGATCGTAGAACGCCGCGAGTTCCAC
>PHEX01000056.1 GCA_002843005.1 Candidatus Anoxymicrobium japonicum
GTACAACGAGTTGTGTTTTCATGCCCAACAGGCCGTAGAGAAAAGCATCAAGGCGGTGCTGGTTCATTGTGGCGTAGAGTTCAGCAAGGTTCACAACATTGATTATCTGATGACCCGGTTGCCTTCCGAAGTGTCAGTGCCCCCGGAGGCGGAGGAGATTGTGAGTTTGACCAGTTATGCTGTGATGTTTCGGTATCCTGGGGATTACGAAGATGTGACGGAGGAAGAATATCAGTGGGCCATCCAAGCGGCACGGGCGGTTTATGTGTGGGCAGAACAGACTATCGGCCCAAGTGAAGTTGAGGCGCAGTAACCCGCGCCTGACATGGCGTGCAGCCGACGTTTACTGTCTGAATTTGTGAAGCCGCCTCAGCGACTTGGGGCATAGCGCCTGCGGGCGCTTTTCAGCTTCAGGCAGCTTTCCAATCCCTGAGAGTGCGTCAGGCTGAGCTGTTACCGAATCCCCGTCAATCCGACCTGCCTGTCAAGTCAAATGATAATGTTACCGGGGCGACCTGTTGACGGTCCAGTCAAGAAGCTGTATACTGTCAACGTCCTGGCAGGCGCAACGTGGCTGACGCAGGCCGTGGGCGGCGAGATGGGCAATTCATAGCTGGCAATGTACCTCATTCCAATCCAATGCGTGAGCAATGAGTGTGGTAGACAGTTCAGGTTATATGCGCATCGATCACATCGTCTGTCCTGACCATATCGCGGACAAGTTGGAAACCGAGCATCACGTGACCGTCCAAGAGGCCCGGGAGGTATTGCTCGGCTATCCGCGCATTCGCTTCGCGGAAAAAGGCCACACGCCAGGAGAGGATGTGTATGTGGCCTTCGGACAAACCTTCGCGGGGCGGTATTTGGCGGTGTTCTTTGTATACAAGTCGGTCACAGCCACAGCAATTATCATCAGTGCGCGTGATATGAGCAAGCGGGAGCGCAAAGCCTATGGACGCAAATAGACTAAGCAGCATTTCCAAGGTGGATACTCTGGAAAAGATGGGCGAGTTCTGGGATACCCACGACTTCACCGACTTTGACACCGCTGCGCCGGACGTGGAGTTCCAGGTCACCTGTGCAGTACCGCTTGAGGTGAGCTTGTTTACCCAAGTGGAGCAGCAGGCCCGGCGGCGTGGCGTGGGCATCGAGACCCTGGTGAACCTCTGGCTACAGCAAAAACTGGCGGAACAAACACCGGCTGTGGCTGTATAGCACCCAGCTTTGGGGTGGCTCAAGCGGCCATACACCGGGTTGGGGGTCAGTCAGGCCGTTCGCATCCGTGGGCCGCCGCCCAACATCGTGTGGCGCCGCCGCCCACCCTTGCGTTTTAAACTACCGTGCCTTGCCCGCACAGGTGTCGGTGATTCAGGCGGGTTTCGCCAGCGGGGGCGGATGGGCGCGGCTCACACCAACCGTTGGGCTCTTTGGGAGCAACCAGCGCATGGAACGAGACCTCGAAGACCGATTGTATCTTGAGGAGGCCTTGGCGCTTTTCGAACCGCCAGAGCGCCTTCCTGCCCTGGTGCCCAGCGTACGTGAGATCTACTCGCGGCGACACTTATTGAGGCAAATGCCCTTCGACGACAGAACGGTCGCCTACCTGGCGGGCCTCGTCCGAACGGCTTTGGATACGTCCCAAAGATTCCGTGTCTTCGATTGCCTTAAAGTTCTGAAAGCGATCATCGTAAAAGAAAACGGTCATCGTTTGTCCCCGACGACTGTCCGCGATTTATTCGCGATCTACCGCCAACTGATTCTTTCGGCACGGGAGGAAATGCAATGGTGCCTCAGTCGTCTAGTGAAAGACCAAGAACTTGACGATGCCGATGTCTCCTGGCTTTTGTCACATTGGGAAGAATCAGAGCACTTGGTCAACCGGCTCCTTCTGTATCCTGTCAGAAACCCAGTAATCAGCACATGGGCACGGGAGCGCTACGACCGGGCGGAACTCAGTGACAGGAAGTCTGAACTCATAGCGCGGCTACTGGAAGTTGATGACTTGGCAGCTTTCCGAAATGAAGACCCAACGACACTTGCCTGGGCGGTGTTTCGTTCGCGTAGGACACGCGACAGCAAGATTTCGGCACTAACTACGCTAGTCTCAGGTCTTCGTTGTGAAACGATCGTTGACTTTGCTATCCGGTTAGACGCTCCAGAGCTAATTCGCGAGGCTCTGACGGAAGCAGATTTTGCATAAAGCAAGGCTCAACAAAATCATTGGTCGCCTGTTGCGGGTGGTGGGGCAGCCGGGGGCGGTACCTAACAGCGCCGTCCACCTGACGCCCTGAGCGGGCGCGATTAACCACCTTGCGCTGAGTTGATGGGCTGTGCGTCTCAGCACCTTGGCTCGACTTGACGGGCGCAGATGGCGGCGGGGTCGTTAGACCGCCGCAGCATAGTCAACTGCGCTGGCGGAATCACACGAACTGTGTGGGGAGATCGGTCATGCTGCTGCGTCTCATCCATCTGACCTTCATACAGCGTTGGAACGCGCGGAAGGGCGCCAACTTCCAGCGAGCTACCGTCATCTATGGCGAGAATGGTCGTGGAAAGACATCCCTGTCGGCTGTCCTCCGCTCGGTAGCAAGCGGAGACCCGACTCCCATACTTGAGCGGCGCACAATTGATTCCGCCGCAATGCCCTCTGCGGCGCTGCTCTTCGACCTAGGAAAGGGCAACACCACGCGCACGTTCAATGGCACAGCATGGGACAGCACTGTTGCGCAGATTGAGGTCTTCGACACCACCTTCATAAGCGAGAACGTCTATTCGGGCGACGTGATCAATCCTGAGCACCGCCGTTGTTTGCACAAGTTCGTTCTCGGCGCGCAGAACGTCGCCCTCGCGGAATCTGTAGATAAGCTCGATGCTGCCATCCGCGAGCGAAATGCCGAGATCGCCGAACTTGAAGCGCCGATTGGCGCAAAACTTGGTGGGATGCTCACTATCGACGAGTTCCTAGCCCTCGCTCCTGATGCCATGATTGACGAGAAGATCGCTGCCCAGGAAGCACGGGTCCGCGTCGCAGAGCAAAGCAGCCAGATCGCGAGCGCCGAGACCTTTGCAGCAGCTGTTCTGCCACAAGCGGCAATTGCCGAGGCGCTGGTAGTCCTCGCCGCATCTCTGGACACCTTTGCCGAGGAGGCGGAGGCGCGCGTCCAGCACCACATCGCAGCACGCCTCAATCCCGAAGGCAAGCGGTGGCTTGAAGAAGGGATAGGCTATCTCTCAGATCAGAGTGAGTGCCCGTTCTGTGGGCTGGACACGACTTCGAGTTCCCTCGTTGCCGACTACAGAGTTGTCTTCAGTGATCTATACCGTCAGCATAGCGTGCGCATAGCGACCACCAAGCGGCAACTCTCAGAAGCCTTGGCCGAGTCCAAACTCGTGGCAATCGAAGGCGTGATTGCGAGCAATGGTGCCCGCCGCGTCTTCTGGAAGGGTCACGGCATCGATGCCCCGAGCGCTGACCACTTGGGTAACCTTCGGAAGGTTTGGCTGAAAGCAGTAAGTACGATAGGGGCCCTGTTTGCCAAAAAGGACGCGGACGTTCTCGCACCTGTGCTCCCGACAGATGACCAGCGAGCTGACTTGGACGCCGTTTTGTCGATACTGGAGCGTCTGCGGGAATACAACGCCCAGGTCGCCGAAATCGACAAGAAGGTCGTTGCCCTGAAGCAACAGGCAGGCGAAGTCAACCTGCAGGCCGTGGCAGGACAGCTAGCACTGTTGAGACTGGTGAAGGAACGCTATGAACCAACAGTCGACGCGATGTGTAAGGATCTCATAAACCTCCGCGCCGAAAAGAAGGAGACTGAAAGTGCCAAGCAGACCGCAAAGAAGGATCTCGATGCTGCCACGGAGCAGCTCTTCAGCAAGTATCAGGCCACGTTGAACAAGCATCTTGCAAACTGTGGCTGTGGGTACAGCATCACCGGCACCAAGACCTCGTACTCTGGCGGTAAGCCCCGCACTGAGTACCAACTCCTCCTGAACGGAAAACCCATCGACCTTGCTCAGCCGAAGGCCAAGCCGCATGAGCCATGCTTCCGGAATACTCTGAGCGATGGAGATCGCAGTACACTCGCGTTTGCCCTGTTCCTCGCGCGTCTCGAACTCGATCACGATCTCGAAAGCAAAATCGTTGTGCTTGATGACCCGATGACCAGCCTCGACGCTCATCGGCGCGCTTACACCTGCGAGCAAATCGCAGACATTGCGGGGAAGGCTCGGCAAGTCATTGTGTTGACGCATGATGCTACGTTTGCGGTCGACGTGTGGGAGCGTCTAATCAAGCCGAAGGGAGCACTACGGCTCGGAGTCAGCGGAGTTGACACAGTTATTGAGGAGTGGGACATCAGCGCGGCAACGCAGTCGGAGTACTTCCGCCGCTGCAGATTGCTTGCGGACTGCGTAACAGGTGTCCACGGTCTCGATCAACTCGCTGTTGCAAGCGCGATGAGACCAGTGGTCGAGGCTAACCTGCGTATGCGCTTTCCTGGCGCATTCGCCCCCGACATGTGGTTGGGTGACTTCATCGAGCAGATCAAGGGGGTGCCGGCGGCAGCCATGCTTGCTGGCATGCAGCCCAGACTCAGCGACCTTATCGCGATAAACGAGTACTCCAAGAAATACCATCATGACGGCAAAGGCAGCCCCAGCAAGTCCCAGTCAACGTTGGCCGAATTGCAGAGCTATTCTAGGCGGACTCTTGAGTTCATCGCTGGCGTTTGAGGCTCTTGGAGAGCCTCGCGACGCGACGGTCTAACCACCTGTTGCACGCCGCCCCGTTCGCTCTGCTCGCTCTACCACCATGGCGCGCTGTGAGAGTTGCTTGCGTCCTACCACCGGAGTTCGTATTGAAGGCCGCGAGCGGGCGGGTGAACCGGAGGCCGTTCGGTAGACAAAAATATGATCTATCACTACACGAGTATTCATTCGCTTGCATTGATCCTTGAAGGCGGAAAGATACGCTTCAATCGCCTCGATAGGGTTGATGACGTTCGCGAATCACAGACAGTGGCAGGAATTGAGTTCGGAAAATATTTCTTTGTCAGCTGTTGGACGAAATCCCCCAAAGAGCATATTCCTCTCTGGAACATGTACACTCCAAATATGAAGGGGGTAAGGATCGGCTTGCCGGACATGCCATTTAAAAGGACGCCGCTAAGAGCGCCTCTTTCCTGGAATATGGAACATAAAGGGGAGATTATCTCTCTACTATCTTTTGATGAGATGTTTTGCGATACATATTGCATTCTTCCTGTTTTTCTCACTCCAAGCATGTTTGCAGGGCCGGTTTCGTATGTGCCTGACATGTCTGCCGTGTACAAAGAGAATGTAAAGTTAACTGTTAGCCTCGATAATCAAGCCAAGCTTACGATTGGAAGCATGCCTTCGTTGCCGAGGACCAAAGACGATTATTGGGCATTTCAAGACGAGTATCGATTTGCCTTACTCGTCACTCCTTCTATTCCTGTTCCATCTAGCGGTATCGGTAGCCCGCTTTTCGTCGAAAGATTTACTAATCACGTACTTTCCAGTTTCATAAGAGGAGTCGATCCAGGCATAGACTATTACGAGCTTCGGCTCGATGACGCTGCCCTCAATTCTATAGAAGTCACTCTAGGACCCCGTGCTGACCATGGCGACCGTTTGCTTGTTGAGGCACTTCTGAATAAATTCACGAGCGACGGGAAAGTAAGCGATAGTGTCTTAGCGATTAGGAAAGCGATAAGATAAACCGAACCAGGGGCTTGCAGCCGACGCAAAGGGCCGCGCGGCTGAAGCCAGCCGCTTGTTCGGCGGACGCGAGCGGAGCAAGCCCGAACAAGCGACTGGAACCTGCCCTGAGGTTTATCGAAGGCCGGACGCCGCTCATCCGCCGCCTCGTTAGCCGTCCCAGAACGCGCGATGCCACCGATGAAGGAAACGATGTGATGGCACAGAGAAACAACGAAGAAGACAAACCGATGACCGGCCCCGTCAAGGGTGATTTCATTGCGCCGCCGGAGGTCGAGGAGCGGGACGAGCGAGCGGACGCGCTGCCCGCACAAGAGGAGTTCTGGCGACCGCCGACGCGCTTCGGCAGCGTGCCGGTCGAGAAGGAGCCGTTGGGCTGGGATCGGCGCAGGGGCTTCCGCAAACTCTACCCCGCCGTCTATCTGCCCTTCCAGGTGGTCGAGCGCGTCTCCTTCGGCCATCCCGAACTGGAACCCAACCGCCTCTTCTGGGGTGACAACGTGCACGTGATGCGCCAACTGCCCACCGAGAGCATTGACCTGATTTACATTGACCCGCCCTTCTTCTCCGGGCGGCAATACAACGTCATCTTCGGCGACCAGAACGAACTGCGCTCCTTCTCCGACATCTGGGAAGGCGGGATGCCCGGCTACCTGATCTGGCTCAACGCCCGGCTTTACGAGATGAAGCGGCTGCTCAAGAAGACGGGGAGCATCTACGTCCATTGCGACCATCACGCGAGCCACTATATCAAAGCCGAGTTGGACAAGATATTTGGTCACCAGAGTTTCAGGAATGAGATTGTGTGGCGATACTCAATTGGCGGACGGTCTCGCAGTACTTTCCCGCGCAAGCATGACATCATCTTCTGGTACACCAAGTCGAGATCGGATTGGACTTTCAATGGGGATGCTGTCAAGACCCCGTACCAGGCAAACCCTAAGACCCTTGGGGGAGTTAAAAGGATTGACGAAAATGGCAGACCCTATAGAGAAACGTGGGGCACGGGAAGCAAGAAGATCTATCGCTACTACTTGGATGAGGGCAAACTGCCAGAGGATGTGTGGGACCTCGAGAGCATTAATTCCAACTCCCCTGAGCGCATTGGGTATCCCACTCAGAAACCTGAACCACTAACAGAGCGCATCATCCTCGCCTCTTCAAACGAAGGCGACGTGGTCGCCGACTTCTTCTGTGGTGGCGGCACGACGGCAGCGGTGGCGCAGCGCCTGGGTCGCCGCTGGACCGCCTGCGACCAGTCACGGGTCGCGGTGGCGATCACGGCGGACCGGCTGGCGCGTGGGGCTGAACAGTTGCTACTTGATCACGTGACCACGCCGATACCGGACTTCACCATCGAGCACTGGGGTGTCTATGAGGCGCGGCGGCTGGCCGACGCCCCGCTCGATCAATTCCGGGCCTTCGTCCTGCGCGCCTTTGGCGCGGTGGTCGAGGAGCGCGAGGAAGGCATCCACGGCTACAAGGGAGCGATCCCCGTGTGGGTGGGCGAGCCGGATCAGAAGAAGGCCGTGACCGCGGCGGACGTACAGGCGTTCGCCAACGCCATGCGTAAGACACTGCGCTATAAGCAGGACAACCTGCGCGACGGGATCATGCTGGCGTGGGCGTTCCGGCCCGACGCGCTGGAGGCGGCGGAGCGGCTCCGGCGGCTGGAGCAGACCGACCTGAACTTCATCCGGTTGGACATGATCCGCATTGACTCGCCGCGTTTCCGAGAGCACGTGACCGGGCTTTCGACCCAGAATGCCGATTACGAGAACTTCCTGACCTTCGTGCAACCGCCCAAGGTCGAGGTGGGGCATAAGCGCATCGCGCCGCGCACCTATAAGTTCGATGTGAGCGAGACCGCTGTGATGAACACCGGGGCGAAAATCATCAACGTGCAGTGGGATTTCGACTACGACAAGCGGTTCACGAGCACGCCGGGGTACTCGTTTGCGCGCACAGGGAAGAAGGAGGTGGCGCTCCAGACGCAATACGAGTTCCCGACGGTGGGCAGGAAGCGCATCGCCTGCAAGGTCCAGGATGACATGGGCGGCGAGGGATTGTGGACCGGCGAGATCGAGGTGAGCTGAGCCATGTTCAACCGCTTCGCAAAATATGAAGACGACTTCCGCGACTGGCGGCGGGATGGGCTGCCGGGCCTGAAGGTGGACTCCTACACATACATCGAGTTTCTGACGTCGCCGGACGACGATCAGGCGCCGCGGCCGGGCACGCTTTGGCAGCATCAGTGGGAGTCATTCCTGCGGGTGATCTATGCCCACGAGATTCTGGGTAAAGCAGAACTGGGCGCGGATGGATTCTTGCTGAATATCGTAACGGGCGGCGGCAAGACGGCGGTGATCGCGGCGGTGATCGCATGGCTGCGCATCGCGCACAACGTCCAGAAGTTCGTGATGCTTTGCCCCAACCTGATCGTGCGCGACCGTCTGGAAGACGACTTCGAGGGCGGAAAGGTCTTCAAGGATCGCGATCTGCTGCCGGTCTGGAGCAATCTGCGTCAGGCGGATTTCGTGCTCACCACGCTAGGCAGCGGCAAGGAAGGCGGCTGGGCGAGCCTGTTCAGCGCCAGCGTGATCTTGGGGAACATCCACCAGTTCTACCTGAGCAACAAGAGTGGGCAGAGCAACCTTTCGGCGCTGATGAACGGGCCGGAGTTCGCGCTGTTCAACGACGAGGCGCACAACTCGCCCGCTCCAGAGTACTATGCCACGCTCCAGCGTATGCGGGAGAATGTGATCCTCCGCCTGGATACGACCGCAACGCCCGATCGCGCCGACGGCAAAGCCCCGGACAGCGACATGATTTACGAATATACCGTAACTGATGCGCTGGCCGAAAGCATCATCAAGACGCCGGTCGTCTATCAGCCGGACATCAGGACTGTGCAACTGACCTATACCGATGCGCGTACTGGCGAAAGGCGCAAGGTGGAGGAGATTGACTGGGATGAGGTAGATCGGCTGGGGCTGAATGCTACGCAATGGGTGACCGACGACGAGCCGATGCGCCAGCAAATGGCGATCGCACTGCGCCGTTTGGAAGAACAGGAACGGCGCGCCAAGGGGCGTTATCAGCCAATACTCTTTGTGGTCGCGGTGTGCAAAGCGGACGCGGAAAAGGCCGAGCAAACGCTCAACAAGTATTTCAAGATCAAAACGCTGCTGGTTACGGAAGACAGCGACGAAGCGGACCGACAAAAAGCGCGGGAACTCGGCAAACAGCAAAAGAGCGGCAAGCCATACCGCGCCGTGGTCAGCGTGCTGATGCTGCGCGAGGGGTGGGACGTGCCGGAGGTGGGCACCATCCTGCTCCTCCGCAAGTTCGGCAGCAAGGTCTATGGACAGCAGGTCATTGGGCGCGGACTGCGCCGCGTGCGGGTGAAGGGCGTCGATCCGACAGAGCCGCAGATTTGCGCGGTGGTGGATCATCCCAAGCTGGAGCACCAATGGCTGTGGGACATCTTCAACGCCAAGAAGCGCACCGGCGTTTTGATTGACGACCAGTTCGACGAGACCGAAGACCTGCCGCCCCCGCCGCCGAAGCAGGAACTGGAGAAGCCCGACTTGGTGATTGACGTTCCACCGGTTGATCCGTCGGTGATGGATGACGGCGAGTTTGATGTGGGCGACATCGCTCCGCCGCCGAAGCCGCTGGAGAACTGGAGAGAGGCGTTGGATGCGATCGAATACGATCCGACGGTGGTTGAGATTACGAAGGTCGGCATTGTAGGGGTGGTTGGGCAGGAGTTGGGCGGCCAAGGCTGGAAGACAATCCATTCCGCGCCCGACGAAAGCATCCCCGGTGGCGTGGTAGCGCAAGTCTCGGATGAAGCTGTACGCGAGGCTGTGAAGGCGGGACTGCTTGACATGGCCGAAGCCCTGACCGTTGAAGCGGGCTATGCCGCGACGTTCAAGGACCAGGTCTACAGCGCCTTGCTCCATCATGTCCGGGCGAAATTCCTCAGCGGCTCTTCGCTTGGCTTGGCCGAACGCGCGGATGTGGATTTCGCCTGGAAAATGCTCCGGCAGGTGCAGGCGAAGGTCGTAGCCATCCCAGGACTGATAGCGGGGATCATCGAATATGGCAATTAGTATTCATGGCACATACGAGAATCCGAAGAAAAGCCCCTGGAGCTTCGAGAAGTACCAGAGCGACCTCGAACGGCGGATGATGGAACGCCTGGAACGCGATCCGCATGTCGTCAAGTGGATGAAACGACACGGCATCACCATCCCCTGGATTGACGGCCAGAAGCACCAGCGACGCTATGTGCCTGACTTCCTCGTGGAGTACGAAGACGGTATAAAGGCGGTCATTGAGGTGAAAGACCCCAGCCGGATAGACTCCAACGACGTGCAGCGCAAGCGCAAGGCGGCGGAGATGTGGTGCAAGCAGCGAAGGATGGAGTACATCCTTGCCACCATTGGATAAACGGACGGCTAACTCCGGGTTGCAGCCGACGTTGCTCCGCTGCGCTTCGCAACGCGGCTGAACGTGATCGTTGGGCAGCAATTCCAAATTTGAACCGAACAGCTTCCAAGAAGTGGGTCCGTATCCCATCACGAGGCTGCTACGGGTCAGAAACTCCGGTCTTTCGAGGCTCACAGTGGCGATTCTGCTTCCGAAAAGGCTATATTTGGAATTGCTGATCGTTGGGTGCTTCGCTCGACAAGGACAGCATGACACAAAGAATACGGCCGCAAATACACAAATTCATTGCGACAGCCAAGGCGTTACGCGATGGAACAACGAAGTATTTTTCTATCACGCGGCTCACCAGCCTCAAAAACCTCTGTAAAGACCCTGATGTGGCAGCGCAGTTTGTAGCATTTTTGGCTGAAAACACTTTCCAGAAAATGCAGGCCAGCCCTTGCCCGGAATATACTCAACCAGCAGATTGGAGTCGCTATCAAGAGATCGCTGGCAAGGCTGTTCAGGTAATCAAGCAATATCTCGAAGAGCCAAACACTGTCCATCTATCGGCGTTGCGAGAAGTCTACCGAGAAGCTGAAGCCGTGCAAGTCTATACGGGGAAGGAAATATGGGGGCACCCCATCCGCACGATACATAGCCGAGATGTTTTGGTCATCGAGGATGCCCTGAGATGCATTACGGAGCCGATGAATGCA
>PHEX01000057.1:0-10823 GCA_002843005.1 Candidatus Anoxymicrobium japonicum
TCACCGCGGGCGAAGCGCGTGGGGTGGGAGAGGGTTGGGGCAGAACCCCCCTAGCCCCCCTTGTCAGGGGGGTACCTCGCCCCCCACCTTAATCCTCCCAGCGGCGTGAATGAGCTATTCTTGGGAGGCTACCGTGGTTGAGTGATTGGGTCGGGACTGCGAAAGTCCACGGTTTGCGACCCCTTTGTTTTTTACCATTACCAGGGATAAGACCACAAGCGTTCGAATCCTTTTTTTCTCATTTGAATATATTTAAAACAGTAATAGTAGTAGTGGATGTTGAAATGTTGAAAGCTGAGAGAATGTCCCTTTCTAAAGGGAAAAAGAAGTGACTTGGGCGGTGAAAGAAATGTGTGATAAAAAGAGTTGAATCCACATGCCGTAAAGAGGATAAAACAAAAAAGAGTTTGCCGTGTTTAAGGAATGTGAAGAAGAAGCGCGAGAAAGAGATTTATCAACACGAACACAACAGGAAAATCCACAATGCTTTATCCGGCGTAAAAACATCAAATCGCTTTATTTATAAGATTCGTTATCTCCGTTACTTCCTGGAACGTTTCTCTTTTTGTCTTTAAGAGGTTCTCTATTTTTCGGCAAGAGTGCAGTACCGTGGAGTGGTCGCGGTTGCCGAACAACGTGCCAACCGTGAGAAGTGTGGCGTCCGTCATCTCTCGACAAAGGTACATTGCCACCTGCCTGGCGTGAACCAGCGAGCGAGAGCGGTTCTTGCCGTTTAGATCGACAAGAGCAACATGGTAGTAGTTAGCGACCAGGCTCTGGATGACGTCTACGCTGGGGGTGCGAGATTTATTGGACTCTACGCCCTGATCTTTGAGCACGTCCTGAACCATCTCGAGGTCGATGCGCGTTCCGTAAAGTTGAGCCGAGGCAATAACTCTATTTAAGAGGCCCTCCAGGGAACGGATGTTGTCCTTTACTTTGGATGCGATATAAACAAGAGCATCATCCGGGACGTAAACGTTTTCGGCCCGCGCTCTTAAATGAAGTATAGCAAGGCGCGTCTCCATATCGGGCGGGGTAATATCTATGAGCAATCCTCCCTCGAACCGGGATCTTATCCGATCAGCCAGTTGAGGCATCTCGCTGGGCGGCCTGTCACTTGACAGAACGATGTGACTGTTGGCGCTGTGAAGAAGATTGAAGATGTCGAAGAATTTTCCTTGTGTGGCGTCGGTTCCACTCAGAGCCTGAATGTCGTCAAAGAGCACGATCTTGTTGTTGATGTACTTTTGGTCGAATGCGGATTTGTCCCGCTTGAGAGTGATCGTAGCGATGAACTCGTCGATAAACGTTGAGGTCTGAACATATTTGACCCTGAGGTTGGGAGACGTCTTCTCGGCATAGTCTTTGATTGCATGAAGCAGATGGGTTTTGCCAAGGCCCGTGCCGCCATAGAGAAACAGGGGATTATATTTGTCACCCGGAAACTCCGCTACCATCAGGGCCGCGTGATACGCGAACTTGTTGGAGTCGCCGACGATGAAGTTGTCGAAGGAGTATCTCTTAGAAGAAGAGAGCCCCTCGCGCGCTGGAACGGTATCATCAGCAATGTTTTTCCTGGGAGGAAAAGAACTGACAGCTATTCGTTCTACCATGTCGGTTGGCGTAGAGACAGTAAGCGCCAGGCTTGCGGACTCTCCCAGCGCCTCGGACGTTGCCACAGTGAGAATATCTAAATACTTCGCGGCTATTATGTCTTTGGTAAAGGAGTTTGGCGCTCCAAGCAGGAAAGTGTCGCCGTCCAGAGAAATCGGCTTCAAAGGAGAAATTATTGAAGAGAAAATGTGTGGTGGAACCTGTCCGCTCAGTTTTGAGAGGACGTCTCTCCAAAGATCTTCAATCGCCATCGGGCTCTCCTCTTCTATTGCCACGTCGTGTTTCAATTTTCTCCCCGCCACTCTTCCCGTCGCCGATAGAGCAGGAAAGCAGGCAACTCAACAATTTATCCACACAAATGTGGACAAGGAACTCTGCGAAACCGCACAAGAGCGCTAATTACAGACCCTCCAAGTACGATATCAACAAAATTAAACCGTTTTTCAACACGGTTTTCCACCTTTGTGGAAAAAGCTCAGGACATACAAAAGACCCAGGTTTCCGGCCCAGGTCTTATGCGGAAAGAGTATAACAAGGATCCATCGAAAAGCGCAATACGTTTTGGGAAAGAAGTTGAGAAATCTTTTGAGTGACCGCCCGCGCCTCTACCTGTTGGCGCCCTTCCCCATCTATTGACCCTCGTATAATACAATAATAACAAGGGCTTAAAAAAGACCTGAATGCTTGAGGAAAGCACGGGGAAGGTCAGGATGCCTTCTTAGGTGCCGGGCATGACGCTTCACCTGGGCCGATAACTCAACCAGGTCATCGGGTAAGTAGTTGGCGAGATAGGTCGCCCTGGCGTTGCTCCAGAGATACTCCACCGGGTTGAGTTCGGGGGCGTAGGGTGGAAACCGGACAACCGTGAGCCCACTTTCCCCACCCCTCACCGCGTCTCCCATTCTTTTCAGCAAAGCGAGGGGTGTTTTTCTCGACCGACGTTCGAGTTCGCGAGCGAAGGGCGAGGAAGACCTCCGGGCAAAGTCTCTCTTTGACACCCGGCGGCAGTCAAGTATAATGTAGCCCGCTTGTGGTATCGACGTTGTACTTTAAAAGGAAACACGGTGAAAAGAACCTATCAGCCTAAAGTAAGAAAAAGAAAAAGAGAGCACGGCTTTCGCAAAAGGATGAGCACTGCAGCCGGGCGTCGGATTTTAAAACGCAGAAGGAATAAGGGCAGGGCCAGGCTGACCGTCTAGGCCGCGGAGCGCTCATGCCCAGAAAAAACAATCCGCCGATTCGGTGGATAACCACGTCGAAAGAGATTCGGTCAATCAGAAAAACCGGGAAACTTTTTCGAGGCGGTCACGTTTTTCTCTGGGCTTCTGCCGGCAACGATAATCCCGGCGTTGTCGGGCTCGCGGTTGTTACCGGCAAAGGCTTTCACGGCGCCGTGAAGAGAAACCTGGCTAAAAGGCGTGTGCGGGGCGCCATGCTGGAAAAAAGAGAACTCCTTAACAGGGGAGCGCGCTACCTCGTGGAGGGTCGCCGGGGAGTTGAAGAGATAGATTACCAAATTCTGGTAAAAGAGATTGATACACTACTGTCGAGGACTCAAAATTGCGTGAAGGAAAAAAGGCAGGAACCTGGCGCCACATAGCAGTTGCGCCAATATATGTTTACAGGAAACTGTTGTCCCCGGGGCTGAAACAGCGGTGCATATATTACCCGTCTTGCTCACAGTATTTTGAGCAGTCGGTGCTGAAGTACGGAGTCCTCAAGGGTTCGGCCAGGGGAATAAGCAGGATATTAAGATGTCATCCATTTGCTGAAGGCGGGTACGACCCTCCCTGAATTGATAGGTGGTCAGTTTGCATTTTGCGGCAATTCCATTCCTTGCCCCGATAAGTGAGTTTCTAGGCAAGGGACTGCAATACTTCAATACCTTTACAGGAAACTTCGGTGTAAACGTGATCTTGCTCACTGTCGCGTTCCGAATAGTAGTGCTCCCCCTGTCTATCAAGCAGACCGCATCCATGATCGCGATGCAAAAGTTGCAGCCCCAGCTCAAGGAAATCCAAAAAAAGCATAAGGACGACCGCGAGAAGCAGGGGCAGGAAATGATGAAGCTTTACAAGGAGAACAAGGCAAGCCCGCTTGGCGGCTGTCTGCCCTTGATCCTCCAGATGCCTATCTTGTTTGCTCTTTTTGAAGTACTCCGAGAAGTTCCGAAGTACGTGCGGTACAAGACGAGCTTTAGCTTCCTGGGCATCAATAATTTGATTGCAACCGGGGAAACGATGTGGGCAGGCGGCACGATCAAAGAGTACAGCCTTGCCGCTCACAAAGTAGTCACGGTGAAAGTTCCCGGCCAGGAGTATTTTGCTGTATTCGCCTTGATCTTGTTGACGATTGGAACCGGGTACGTTGCATCGAAGATGATGACAAATGACCCGAAACAAGCAAAGATGATGGCATTTATGCCGGTCATTTTCGGCGTATTCGCCTGGATCCTTCCGGCAGGAGTGACGATTTATATTGTCATCACTAACGTTCTGATGATCCTCCAACAGTACATACAACTGGAGGCCGAAGGGTTTTACGACGAACAGCGCGTCACTCGCATGAAAACAGGAAAACCCTTGAAGTGGAACGAGAGCGCGTTGTTCAGGTTCTACGAGTATGGCTCAACAGTGCTTACTGCCGTGAAAATCAAGAAGCCCCCGGCGCCGGCGGCAAAGAAGCAGGTTCCAAAAAAAGAAGCGAACGGGAACGCTTCTGATTCCGCTGGAAAAACGAAGGCAACAGGGGCGAAATCAGCAGTAAAGCCCGCAACAGACGCGAAAAAGTCAGCACAAAAAGCGGGGCAAGAAACAGAGGATCGCAAAACCGTAGCGAGAGAATCAGCGAAAAAGCCGGCGAGGCCGTCGCCGTACCCGGCTAAGAAAAAAGGCGCAGGCAAGAAGCGCAAGAAATGAGTGACTGGCGAGATAAGTCTGGAGAGTAAGATGAAGGAAACATCATGGGAGTACACCGGCTCTACAGTGGAAGAGGCGACGCATATCGCACTCGAGGAACTGGGGCTCGAGAGAGATGACATCTTTGTTGAGGTTCTGGAAGAGCCGCAAAAGGGATTTCTTGGATTTGGCGGCGTCGATGCGCGCATCAAAGTTGAAATGATAGGCGAGTGGGAGGTCACCGGAAAGAAAACAGAACCCGGAACGGCGGCTCCCCGGGACAGAGAATCGCGCGCCGCTTCTTCTCAGGGGCGCAAGAGCAAAGAGGAGAAGGAAGAGGCGTCCTTCCAGGGGACAGACACCGATAAGCCTGTAGCGATGGTCGAAGACATTCTAGAAATGATAGGGGTCGAGGCTTCAGTTGAGTCGAGAGAGCGAGAAGACGCTCTGGAGATTGATATATGGGGCGATGACGTCGCCATCATCATTGGGAGAGCCGGAGCGACGCTGGACGCCTTGCAGTTTCTAGTTAATATCAGTTGTAGAAGACAAGGGGATATCTCAAAGAGGATAATCGTTGATGTCGAAAGGTACCGGAAACGGCGCAAGAAAAAGCTCGAAGATCTAGCAGAACAAATGGCGCTGGATGCAAAAACTCGGGGGGAAAGCGTTGAGATGCTGCCAATGTCGGCGTCTGAACGGAAAATTGTCCACATGGCGCTTCGGGAGATTCCGGGGGTTTGGACCGAAAGCATCGGTGAAGAAACAGGTCGCCGGATAGTTATCAACCCGGGAAATAAAAGTTCCACGTGAAACACACCACAAGCGCGAAGGCGCCACCACCTAAGATGAAAAGGTTAGGGTAGCACAGACATTCCTGTCTGTGATGCGTCACACCCCCAAGCTGAATAGTTACGTTTCGTACATAAAAGTGAGATCTTAGTGCCCCAACTCGTAATTACAGTGTCGTATTCTTTCGATCATGTTACAAACGCAAAAACGCCAAAAGCCCTCTCTCCCCTGGGGGAGAGGGTTGGGGCAGAACCCCCCTAGCCCCCCTTGTCAGGGGGGTACCTCGCCCCACACCTTAATCCTCCCGCCGTCTGAGGGGGAGGAGATCAGAAGTGTTTATTTTCGGAGTAGCATTTTGTAATTACGGTGACGTGTTATTACTCCCTCTCCCCCTGCAAGGCGGGGAAGACATCCTGAGCCTCTCGCCAAGAGTAAGCAATAGATAAATTATTGGCAAGGTATTGGCAGGGGCGCGCGATGGGCGTGGATACTAAATGTTTAGTTGAAACTTGAGGTAAATCTAAGGGGCACATCGAAATTGAGCGGCTTCTTGCATTTGAGGAAATCCATGAGAAAACAGCGTATGTAGCATAAACTACCGACCTTTATCCACAAGTTTGTTGATAACACTGCAAAATATGTTGATAAACTGATGTTTGCCCCGTTTCACGTGAAACAGCAAGTCGGGAAAAGGATTATAAGCGAGGGAGAACAATGACGTTGGCAATAACTGGTAATGTTGAACAACGGCAAGTCCAGGTTCAGGGCAGATCTATTAGAGAACGTACGGTTTATGATAATCGTGAGATCAGAAAGGCGGGAAGGTGGAAGAAGAAAAGAAACGGCTGGAAGAGATTTTAAGATTTCAGGGGATAGAAGAGGCTGGGGCAAAATCGAAAAAGCTCTTTTTGTACAAAGGAATGTTGGAAGATAAGAGAAAATGGGCATGCCTCGTATCGCGCGGCCTGGCGAGCCAGTACGAAACGGTGGTGGCGGACTCGGTAGCACTGGCGGGCCAATTGGAGAACTCTACAAAAATGGAGGTAGCCGACTTTGGCGCCGGAGGAGGGCTGCTTGGCCTTGTTTTGGCTATTGTATGCCCCGCGTGGAACGTCACGCTGATCGAGGCATCCTCGAGAAAAGCGGCGTTTCTTGCGGAGGCGGCAGGTGAGCTGAACCTGGCGAACGTCGAGATCGAGAACGCGAGGGCGGAGAGCCTCGTGGGGAAGCAAGAGTTTGACATGGTTGTTTCGCGGGCTGCCGGAAAACTGAAGGAACTCGCGCCGGTCGCGTTTGCTCTGTTGAAACAGGGAGGCCGGTACGTGGCATTGAAAGCGGCACAAGTCGAGGATGAAATCGCCGAAGCGAGAGCCGAAAACATAAGGGGGATCGAAGTTCTAAAAGCGCAATACCCTCTATCCCACGGCGTTGCGGGAAGAGCCTCGATTGTAGTAATAAAGAAGTTGTAAGATAGCAGACATCCAGTCTGGAACTTGGAACCAAGCGCCAGGGAGGGCAGTGTTAGATCAATTGGAATGCGCCGATTCCGCGAAGGCGCACACGAGAGTAATCGCGATTACCAATCAGAAGGGCGGCGTGGGCAAAACCACGACCGCGGTCAACCTCAGCGCGTACCTTGCGTCGATGGGGCAGCGCGTTCTGATGGTGGACATGGATCCGCAAGGCAACGCGACAAGCGGCGTGGGGATCGAGAAAGCCAGAATCAGCAATTGCGTTTATGATGTCCTGCTGGGAGAAGCCGACGCGCGCTCGGCGATTCTGCCGGGCCCGATCGAGCGCATGGACGTAATGCCTTCCACCCTCGACCTGGCGGCGGCCGAGATAGAGATGGCGTCGGAGTTGTCCAGGGAGAACCGGCTAAGCGCGAGCCTGGCGCCCTTGCGGCACGAGTATGACTTTATCGTGATCGACTGCCCGCCCGCCCTTAGCCTCCTGACAATCAACAGCCTCGCCGCGGCCGGCGAAACCCTGATCCCGATTCAGTGCGAGTATTACGCGCTGGAAGGCCTCGTTTACCTGTTGCGAACGATCCAGCGGATCAAGTTGCATGTCAACGCTGACCTTATAATCGCGGGGGTTCTTTTGACGATGTTCGACAAGCGGAACAATCTTTCAAAGGACGTAGAGGGCGAAGTCAGGAGAGAGTACTCGCGGATGACTTTTAAGACGGTAATCCCCAGGACGGTGAGGCTTTCCGAGGCGCCCGGCTTTGGGAAACCGATAATACTTTACGAACCCTTGTCGAAGGGCGCGTTGGCGTACATGGAACTCGCGAAGGAAGTGGTTCAAGGTGGCAAAGAGAAGATTGGGGAAGGGTCTGGATGCGCTGATCGGATCAGCGACAGATGAGGAGAACTGGCTCGAGGAACTTCCCGTAAAGAAAATAAGGCCAAACTCACACCAACCTCGCAAGAAGTTTGACCGTGAGGCGATCGAGGAGATGTCGCATTCGATCAAGACGTTTGGCGTCGTGCAGCCGATCATAGTGAGAGTGGTTGGCGATGAGTATGAACTTATCGCGGGCGAGAGAAGATGGAGGGCGGCGATCGAGGCCGGGCTCGAGAAAATCCCCGCGGTGATCAGACGCTCCACCGAGATAGATTCTCTGGAAATAGCGCTTATAGAGAACCTTCACAGAGCCGATCTCAACAGCATTGAGGAGGCAAACGCATATCAGCAACTGCTGGAAGATTTCGCCATCACCCACGAGGAGCTTTCCCGGCGGGTAGGAAAGAGCAGGGTCACGATAACGAATACGCTACGCCTGCTGCAGTTGCCGCCGCGCATCCAGGAGGAGCTCGTGGATGGACGCATTACCACCGGCCATGCCCGCGCGCTTCTCGCTCTCCAGAACCATCCCGCCTGGCAGGGCGCTATCTGCTCGCGAATAGTGTTGGAGGGGCTTTCGGTCAGGGAAGCGGAGGAACTGGTGGGCAAGGGAGACGGACAGGAAACGTCAACTTCTACCGCGCGAGAGAAGGATCCTCTGCCCGAGGAAGCCCATCAGATGTTTGTGCGGCTTCAGGAGGTTCTCGAGACACGGGTGCGCGGGTCTTTGGGGAAACGGAAAGGGCGGCTTGTAATCGAGTTTGGGGACATGGACGACCTTTGCCGGATATTCAAGACGATAACGGAGAAAAACGCAACATAGGGGGTCAGGCCCCAGTGTTGCGTTTTTCCAGGGCGAGGTGCGCGAGTTTTTCGACGAGGTCACAGAAGTCCAGACCCGCGGCCTGGGCGGCAAGCGGGAGGAGGCTGGTTTCGGTCATGCCCGGGCTGATGTTCAACTCAAGGACGAAAGGCTTTTCATCCTTCACAATCATGTCAACGCGGGAGACGTCTTTGCAACGAAAGAGATTGTGCGCTTTGAGCGCCAGCCGGGAGGCCTCGGCCGCGACCTCGTCGCTCAGGCGCGCGGGGACGAAGTACTTGGTCTTCCCGGGGGTATAGCGCGCGCTGAAATCAAACAAGCCTGACTCGGGAACCACTTCGATCGCCGGCAGCGCCTCCGGAGGATCGTTGCCAACGATACTGATGGCGATTTCGGCGCCGGTGACGAACTCCTCGATCAGAGCCCTGTCGTCGTAGCTCAGCGCTTCTATGAGAGCGGGACCGAGCTCGGATCGCTCCTTGACAATCGTCAGCCCGAGCGCGCTTCCCTGCGCCGCGGGCTTGACGACGAGTGGAAAGCCGAGTTTTTCATATACCACCGGCAGCAGACTTGACGCGCCCATTTCCTTGAGTGTCGATGATGAGACGACGCAGTAGCGCGGAGTTGTGATGCCATTGGCGAGGAACAGCTCTTTGGAGAGAATCTTGTTGAACCCGATGATGCTGGACAGGAGACCGGGACCGGTGTAAGGGATGCCGAGTATCTCCAGGAGTTCCTGCACCGTGCCGTCTTCACCGCCCTTGCCGTGCAGCGAAATATAGACGAGATCCGGCTTCTCGGACATCAAAGTCGGAACCAGCTCCTCGTCAACGTCCAGTTCGAGAACCTGGTAGCCACGCTCTTTGAGCGCTCGCGCGACGCGCTGCCCCGACTTCCAGGAGACGTCTCTCTCGAGAGAACGGCCTCCCATTAACACTGCTATCCTGGGCTTCATGCCATCTCCTTCCCGGGGGCCATTAAATGTCCAATCCCAACGAATGATACAGTTCTATTTCCTTGCGGATGACCTTCCCCAGGCGCTTGATGCCCGTGGCGATAAGGTCCTCGTCGGCGTAGCTGAAATTCAGGCGCATCTGGTTGAGCCCCGAGCCGTCAACGAAAAAAGCTGTGCCGGGAACGTATGCGACCTTTTGGTCAATCGCAAGCGGCAGCATCTTTTCGGTGTCCAGAAACTCGGGCAGGGTAACCCACAGGAAAAGGCCTCCCTGGGGCCGGACCCAGCGCGACCCGTCAGGGAAATTCTTCTCGAGGGCGCGTAGCATAGCGTCGCGACGCGACCGGTATATCGGCTTGAGATTTTCGACGTTCTTGCGCCAGAAACCCCCCTGAAGGTATCGGGCCGCGAACATCTGGTTGAGAGCTGACGAACAAAGGTCCGCGGACTGCTTGAGGGTCGCGAGCTTCTCTATGATAGGCGCGGGACCAAAAACCCAGCCCGTGCGGATCCCCGGGGAGATGATCTTGGAAAGCGTGCCGAGATACACGACCCGTTTCGGGTCGATAGACGCGAGCGGCGGAAGCGGTTCTCCCTCAAAACAGAGAAGCCCGTAAGGGTTATCCTCAATTATCAGGAGATCCCGGCTTTCCGCGAGATCGAGGAGCTGGTGACGCCGCGCCAGCGACATGGTCACGCCAGCGGGGTTATGGAAATTTGGAACGACATAGATGAACTTGAGCGGCGGCCCCTCCAGGTGATCGAGCCGCTGTCGCAACTCCTCGACAGGCATTCCTTCATCATCGAGCGACACGGTAATAATATCGGGCCCGTTGGTGACGAAAGCGGTCAACGCGCCGAGGTACGAGGGCCCCTCGAGCGCTATCTTATCTCCGCGATCGATGAAGACGCGGCCCAGGAGATCGAGCGCCTGCTGGCTTCCCGTTGTTATCAGTATGTGCTCAGGGTTGGAGCGCAATCCTTCCTCGCCCATCACTTCAACGAGCGCCGACCTGAGATCGTCACGGCCCTCGGTCTCTCCGTACTGGAACGCCTCGGACATGTTCTCGTCCAGCACAGAGTTCATAATCTCCGAGATGTTTTCAGGAGGAAGGCCGCCCAGATAAGGCAGGCCTCCAGCGAAAGAGATGATGTCTGATCGTCCGATGACGCTCATGAGATCGCGCACGGCGGAACACCTCATGAAACTGCTGGCCTCGGAGTAGAGACGTGTATAAGGATCGAAGATTATCTCGCGCGACATGATTGCTCCACCATCGGGATTTGAAATGAAGGTAACGCAAGGTATCGCGCGTTGTCAAACCAGGGGCAGGCGCCGTCTACCTTTACTGCGTAGAGGCGCCTGGCAACGTCTACCGCTTTAGCGGTA
>PHEX01000057.1:10870-13287 GCA_002843005.1 Candidatus Anoxymicrobium japonicum
AGCGAGAACCAGGCTTTTTCACTGCTAAAAAGAAGAATATTGCTCGAGCGCGGCTTCGATTGTGAGCAGTACAAGGAGAACTATCTGAAGAGGCGCATCGGTATCCGGGTTCGGGCCACGGGCGCGAGTGATTATCAAGACTACCTCAGGATTTTGCGATACAACCCGGAAGAGTACGCGGAACTCCTGAATGAACTCACCATCAACGTCACGCAATTCTTCCGTGACGCTGATGTTTACATGAAGCTCCAGAAGTCTGTGCTCCCCGATCTGGTCAAAGACAAATTAAAGATGGGATCACACACGGTGCGAGTCTGGAGCGCGGGCTGCGCGAGCGGTGAGGAGCCGTACTCTATGGCGATGCTTATGGAGAAGGTGTTAGGCGCCGACGCGAAGCGGTGGAACGTCAGGGTGCTCGGCTCGGACTTCGACGACGGGAGCCTTGCGATCGCGCGCGAGGGCGTTTACCGGGACATCGAGATGCCGCAGGGCATCGACGCGGCTCAGTTCTTCGAGATAACGCGCGATCCCGACGGCGTTGAGTTCCGGCTGAAAGAGGACATCAAAAGGAAGGTGAAGTTTGAGAAGGCCGATCTGCTTGGGGAGAGCAAGGCCAGACGCTTCGACATGATTTTGTGCAGGAATCTGTTGATCTATTTTGATAGGAAAGTACAGACACAAATCATCGAAACGTTGTCAAGAAACATGCTGCGGGAGGGATACCTCGTCCTCGGGAAATCCGAGACGCTGGGGCTGGAAGTTGCGCATAAATTCGAGGCGGTCTTCCCTCGTGAGAGAATATACAAGATGACTGCCGACAATCGAAGCGAAGACGCTTAAGAACGATTCGGGAGGGAAAAGGTCAGAGAAAAGATTTTAACACTCGAATTGGGGCTATAATCGGGGGATGGGGCGCCTCCGCCAGCTAAAAAGTGGTGGGACAAAACCGAAATCGGGACGTGCTCGTGAAAGGGAAGCGCCAGTGGAGGACAAAAAAGAGATTGGAGCCTCAGGTCTGAAAACCGGGTGGAGGAACCTTTCCATAACCCGGAGGTTCGTGTTGCGCAACAGCCTGATATCGTTGCCGGCCGCAACCGTTATCAGCTTCTTGTTTGTGAGAATATTGGGGAAGGATCATACGGTTGGCGGCTTGCTGATCGGGGCGGGTCTGGGCCTGTTGGTGGGAGCGCTGGTGGTGGCGTTCGCCAGTTGGGCTGCCGTATTGATGTACGTGCGACCGCTCGAGAAGCTCGAGCTCTTTTCTAAAGGGTTGATGCGGCACGATTTCAGTCAAGACCTGGAGCTGGGGAAGCGAACAGAGCTCTACACGATATCCACGGCCATAAATCAGATGTTGCGCTCGTTGCGTGGACTGATGGATGAAATGCGCGTCGTATCAGATGATGTAGCCGGTTCGAGCAACCTGATGGCGACAGTTGCGAGAGAGACTTCTGACGCGGTGCAGTCCACGGCCAGTACGGTGTCAGGGCTCGCGCGCGGCGCGGAGGATCAGGTCAGCTCGATGATGCTCGTCTCCTCTACCATAAACCAGATGGCCCAGGAAATAGACCGAGTGGCCGAGGCGTCCCACGAGGTTGCCAGGTACAGCCTCGAGGCGAGAGCGACCGTAGAGGAAGGCGCTGACGCGGTGGGCCTCGCCACAGACAAGATGGGCAAGCTGGTTGGCACAACGGGCTCGAGCGCCGTAGCCATGCGCGACCTTGGAGAGAGATCAGAGCAAATTGGTCTGATAGTTGACGTAATCACTGATATTGCCGACCAGACGAACCTTCTCGCGTTAAACGCCGCAATCGAGGCGGCCCGCGCGGGAGAGCACGGGAAGGGTTTCGCGGTCGTGGCCGGCGAGGTGCGGAAACTGGCGGAAGGCTCCGCGCGCGCGGCCAACCAGATAGCGAGCATCGTCCGGGAGATTCAGCGAACCATCAACAAGACGGCCGCGCTCATGGAGACTGGCACGAAGGAGGCCGACGAGGGCGCTTCAGTCGTGGGCAACGCGGCGCAGGCGTTGTGCCGCATCAAGGACGCTGTCGAGACGATCGGCGCGGAGACGCAACAGATATCTCAGGCGACGGACAGCGTAGCGGAAGGTTCGAACAAGGTCGTTGAGATAATTAGCGCCGTGGAAAGCATCTCAGAGGAGTCGGCGTCCAGTACCCAGGAGGTATCCGCTTCCATCGAGGAGCAAACCGCGTCAATGGAAGAAATATCCGCGGCTGCCACCGAGCTCGCCGGGACGGCGGACAGGCTTCGTGTAATGATTGAGAGCATAAAGACGACCTGATAGGGCGCTCGGGGTGTCTTCTTCGCCCTCCGCTCGCGGACTCGAAGTCGGCCGAAGAAAACACCCCTCGCTTTGCTTGGGGAAAAGGCATAATGGGGTCAAACCAAAATATGCG
>PHEX01000058.1 GCA_002843005.1 Candidatus Anoxymicrobium japonicum
GAGAGCCTCAGCTAAAGGATCGGAGGCGCTCATGGTGACGTTGCCTCCGCCGTCCGAGATCAGAACGAGTATTGGGGTCGGTCTGGGGGTTCTCGAGAGCTCACGCTCGAGCACTTTATACCCCACCGCGAGGCCGTGTGAAAGAGGGGTAGCGCCACCGGCGGAAAGCTCCGACAGAAGCTTCCTCGCGAGAGCCGGGCTGGACGTCGGGCTCATTACGATCTGCGCCGCGTCGTCCTTGAACATGACCAGACCAACCCGATCGCGTTTCTGGTACGCTTCAGCCAGGAGCGACATTATCGCTTCCCGCGACGCATCGAGGCGACCTTGAACGAGCATTGACGCGCTGGCGTCCACGACAAACAAGATGCAGGCGCCGTACTTTCTCTTGCGCAACTTCACCTTAATATCTTCGGGCAAGACCTGGAGCTTGCCTTCGTCGTCGCCCCCACGCGCCGCCGAAGCCCGGATGGTGGCGTCGATAGCGATATTTGACGGGCTGATCTGCTTTGAGCCCGAGGGCGAGGCGCTACGGTAATAGCGACCTTGAGAATCGGCGTTTTGCGCCTGGTTGCGCTTGCCGGGCGCCGTACCCTGTCGCTCACGCGTATCGGGTATTGCGATGTGGCCGAATCCCGTGGATGCGGGCGCTTCGGCAGGCGCCGGTTGCATCTTCCCCTCTGCCCGCGTATCCGCGTGAGAGCCTTCCATGCTTTTTCCTGGCGCCGCGAAGCCGGGCAGCTCCATTTGCTCGATGGCAATGAGTCCCTCGAGGAGCGAGGGCATGTCAAGATGAGGGTTGTCTTTCATGCCGGGTGGGCCCTTTCGTATGCGGTGGTTCAGCGCGATGGGAGCGACCCGGGAGAGATCGTTCATGTCGATCGCGTTGCGCTCCTCGAGGGCCGCGAGGGCTCTAGCGGAATGCAGCATAGAAATATCAGCCCTGTGGCCGTCCGCGCCCGCCCGCTCCACGATCAAGGCGATAGCGTCGATCAACGGCTCTGGAACCTCGACGGAGGGGTACCGTTCGCGGGCGGCGACGAGGCGTTCGCGCAAGCGTTGCTGTTCTGTGTGCCAGCGAGACTCAAACTCGAGAGGATTGCTGTTGAACTGGAGGGTGCGCTTCAGTATCTCCGCGCGCTCTGCCACGCTCACCTCACGATCGACCTCCGCGCACAGGCCGAACCGATCCTCGAGTTGCGGCCGCAGGTCACCTTCCTCCGGGTTCATCGTCCCAATCAGGATGAAGCGCGCGCTGTGCCGGAATGAGATCCCTTCACGTTCCACGATATTGACTCCCATCGCGGCGGAGTCGAGTAGTAAATCAACGATGTGGTCCTCGAGTAGATTGACCTCATCGACGTAGAGAATCGAGCGGTTGGCCCTGGCGAGTATTCCTGGATCGAAAGACCTTTCTCCATGGCACAGGGCCTTCTCGATATCGAGCGTGCCGACGACCATCTCCTCGGTTGCGTTGAGAGGTAACGTTACTATTTTCATCCTGGATTTGCCGGTTAAGAGCAAGCCCTCCAGGGCCAGGCGGTCGGCGCAATAGCCGCAAAGAGATTCTATGTCCTGTGGATCGCACGAGAACGGACAGTCGGGTACAACGTTTATTTCGGGCAGTAGATGCGCCAGCGCCCGGGCAAGTGTGGATTTCGCGGTTCCACGCCTTCCCCGGATAAAAACCCCGCCCACCTGGTGGCTGACGGCGTTCAAGAGCAACGCCAGCTTGACCTGCTCCTGGCCTACAACCGCTGTAAAAGGAAAAACAGTATCGTTCTTATTCAATTGGGCGCAACTCCTCAACGCGCTATATCTCAATATATAGATTCACCCGGAACACAGCGCTATCCTTTAGGGTCAGGCAACGTCTACCGCTTTAGCGGTAGACGGTGCGGTAGACGGTGTCTGACCCCTGTCCAAAGGAGGACCTGCAAGGCTGGTCGAAGTATGTTTTTAACGAGGCCGCTTGCGCGGTTTGCCCGAAATGCGATGGCATGGTAAGATGTTCGGCGATTTGCCTCGAGGGCAAGCGCAAGAGGGTTGCGTAGTGGTTGGAACGCCACTTATAATATGTGGGTTTGATAGACAGGCAAGAGTAAACGGGGGGGCTTGATAGTATCGTAGCAAAAAGGCCAAGAATGAGATCTCTTGTAATACCGGCTCTGATCGTTATGTTCGCTCTGGTTCTGGCGCCGGTGGGTTTTGCGACGCCTGTGGATCAGAGAAAGGCTGATGCGCAGAAAGAGGTTGAGCGGCTCCAGCAAAAGCTCGAGGACTCGGTTGAGCGTTACAATTACGCTTGTGTGCGGATCGAGGAGACGCGCGGCGCGATAACGCAGAACAAAGCGCAGATCGCTGACGCCGAGCAAAAGCTCGCATTGGACAGGACGCGCTTAAACAAGCGTGTCAGGGCTATGTATATCACCCGGCAGGTCAAAGTCGTTGATGTCGTGGCAAGCGCGGGCAACTTCGATGAGTTCCTGGTGGGCATTGATCTTGCGAAGAAGGTTGGCCAGAGGGACGCGCAGATGGTGTGCCAGGTCAAAGAGGCTAAGGCGGGACTGGAACAGGCGCGCGCTTCACTGCAGGAGCAGAAATCCCAGCAGGAGGCCGCTCGAAAGGAGTTATCTGACTCCAAGGCCGCGGTCGAGGGGGATCTTTCCGGCGCGAAGGGCAAGCTCGCGAGCGCAGAGGAGGAGATCCGCCAGGCTATGGCGCGGCGGGCCGTGGAGGTCTCGAACTCCGGAAACAACAAGTACAAGCCGCCTTCCTCGAAGCCGCCGGGATCCACTCGTCCGCCAGGCGCGCCGCACGGAGGCGTTGTGGGAGTAGCCTACGACCAGCTCGGGAAGCCTTACGTTTGGGGCGCCGAGGGTCCGAACAGTTTTGATTGCTCTGGCCTGGTCATGTACTGCTACAGGGTTGGCGCGGGGATGTACATTTCGCACAGTTCTTATGCTCAGTCGTCCTGCGGGGCGTCTGTAAGCGTCGGCGAACTCCAGCCGGGCGATATCCTGGGGTTCCGTGGATGGGGACACGTCGGGTTGTTTGTGGGTGGAGATAGTTTTATTCACGCGCCTCAAGCCGGGGACGTCGTGAAAGTCTCTTCGCTTTCGGCGCGCCATAACTTCTGTGGCGCTGTTCGACCGTGAGGCGAAGAGAAGACAGGTCATAGGGAAGGCCCCGCGAAGGGGCTTTTCTTTTTAGCGCGAAAGGTAGCCGCTCATGGCTGAAGTAGTCATCTACTCAGACCCGCTGTTCGAGAAGCACGACACTGGCTACGGTCACCCGGAGTGCCCTGAGAGGTTGTCTGTCTCTCGAGTAGCGCTGGACGAATCCGGTTTGCTGGAGACGGTCAAAGTCGTCTCGCCGCGCGACGCCACTGTCCAGGAGATTGAACTGGTTCACTCCTCGAGGTACATCGAGCAGGTTGAGCGTCTGGCGAAATCCGGAGGGGGCAACCTGGACATGGATACCCCTGTCTCTCCCGCGACTTACTCAGCCGCGCTCAAGGCCGCGGGCGCGGTGCTTCAAGGCGTGGATTGGTGTTTCGAAGATTCGTCCCGCCGCGCCTTCTGCATGGTAAGGCCCCCAGGGCATCACGCGTTGCCGGCCAGAGGAATGGGGTTCTGCGTCTTCAACAATATCGCCATGGGGGCGCGTTACGCGATGTCGCGCGCCTTCGCGAATCGCGTGATGATAGTCGATTGGGACTCCCACCACGGCAACGGCACACAGGATGTTTTTTACGAAGACCAGAATGTCCTCTACCTTTCGCTGCACCAGTACCCTCACTACCCTGGCACGGGCGGGATAGACGAAACAGGCGCCGGCAAGGGAAACGGTTACACCATAAACCTGCCATTTCCCGCGGGTACCGGCGAGGCCCACTACCTCGAGGCGTTCGAGCGGGTCGTCATCCCCGTGGCTCAGGAGTTCAAGCCAGATCTGGTGATGGTGTCGGCGGGATATGACAGCCATGCCGAAGACCCGCTTTGCTCGATGCGGCTTATCGATTCCTCTTACAGGAAGATGACCGATTACCTCGTTGAATTCTCCGAGGATTACTGTGATGGTAGACTTCTAATAATTCTGGAAGGCGGTTATAATCTGAGCGCACAGGCTCATTCGGTCGTGCAGACAGTAGCGGAGCTTGCCGGGATCGAGATTCCCGCGAAGGACAAGGCGCCGTTGCCTACGGCATATCCGGAAAAGGCGGGCGATGTCGTAGCGCGCTTGAGCCGGACAAATTGGAGTTGACTGAAAAGCCCGCGTCAGTACCGCGACTGTCGGATATCATGCGTTGACGCCGGGAGTTGCTAAAAAGGCGGTAGAGTTGGATTTACATGCTCTTCTCAAGTTATCAGTTGAGAACAACGCGTCTGATATTCATATCAAGGCCGGTGGCCCTCCATACCTGCGCGTGGATGGAGCGCTTCTGGCGGCGGACTTTCCCCCACTTTCTCCCGTCGACGTCGTGGAGGTCGCATTTTCGTTAATGAACGAGAAGCAGGCGCGCGCCTTTCATGATACAAACGAGGCGGACTTCGCTTACAGCGTCTCCGGGCTCGGGCGTTTCCGCGCAAACGTCTTCAAGCAAAGAGGGACAATAGGAATCTCTATCCGGCGCGTTCTGACTACGAAGATACCAAAATTCGACGAACTCGGCCTTCCTCCTGTCCTCAAGAGGTTGTCCGAGGAGGCGAGAGGACTGCTGCTCGTAACGGGTCCCACGGGAAGCGGGAAGACCACGACAATCGCTTCGATGGTCGATCACCTGAACGAAAACCAGCGCCTCAACATTGTCACGATAGAAGACCCAATCGAGATTTTACATGTGGATAAGAAGTGCATCATCCACCAGCGTGAGATTGGCACGGATACCGATTCCTACAGGGAGGCTCTGCGCCACGTAACCCGCCAGGATCCTGACGTCATTCTTATCGGCGAAATGAGGGATATCGAGACGGTGACCTCGGCATTGAACATCGCGATGACCGGCCACTTGGTGCTGTCCACGTTTCATACGCAGGACACGACCGAAACCGTGAACAGGATGATCGACTTTTTCCCGCCGACCCAGCAGAGGCAGGTTCGCATAACACTCACAAGTACGCTCGCCGGCATTGTCAGCCAGCGGCTTTTAGCCCGTTGCGACGGCGGCGGGCGAGTGCCCGCGGTAGAGGTTATGATCATGAACGGGCGGCTCTCGGAGTGCCTGCTCAACGAGGAGCCGACCGCGGTCATGCGAGAGATCATCGCCGACAGCGAGTTCTACGGGATGCAGACGTTCAATCAGTCGCTGGTTGCGCTCTACGCTGACGGCCTGATCGATTTTCAGACGGCTATAAAGGCGACAAATCAGGCGCACGATTTCATCTTGATGGCCAAGCAGATGGGCTTGCCTGTCGAGGAGTTGCTCTCCACCCGCTAACCAGCTTCTTCCATAACGGAGTGAGCTACCACCTTATTTCGCCCTGTGTTCTTCGCGTTATAGAGGGCCTCATCGGCATCGGCCATCAGGCGCTCGAGTCCCATGCTTTCGTGTGAGAACGACGCGACCCCCATGCTGATTGTTGTCTCAACCGGCGCAAGCTCCCCATCAACGCTGATTCGCATTTCCGCAACCTTCTTGCGAAGTTTCTCAGCGACCTCGAACGCCTCAGGCCACTCTGTCTCGGGCAACAGGATTGAGAACTCCTCGCCACCGTAGCGGTAGGCGCGGTCGACCTCGCGCTTGCCGGCGTTGAGAGAACGCGCGACCTCTCGAAGCACGGTGTCTCCTGCCTGGTGCCCGTACCTGTCATTGAGCGCCTTGAAGTGGTCGATGTCGGCCATGACAAACGAGAACGGGTGCCGGTAACGCTTTGCTCTGACTATTTCTCTTTCGATATCCCTTCTGAGCTTGCGGTAGTTGTACAGGCCGGTTATCGGATCGGTTATCGCCAGGCGATTCACCTGCTCAAAGAGGGCGGCTCTCTGCATCGCGAGTCCGAACTGGTATGTCATGGACTGAGCAAGCTGTATATCCTGTGGGGTGAACGCGTCCGGGCGCCTGCGGCGCAGGTGCAGGACGCCAAGAATCGTCTCATCGCTTACGATAGGCAGGCAGATGCACGAGCCGATCGTGACATTTTGCAGACTGGGGCATTTATCGCCCGCGGAGAGGTCATCGGCGACCACGATCGCGTCCTTGTCCTTACACGCCTCGCAGGAAGCCGCGCCTTCGGTCTCACGGCGTTTCATTTTATTCATCACCTCGTCGCTGTAGCCGAATGAGCCGACGATAGACATTGTTCCGCTATCGGAGGAAACGGTGTAGATAAGTCCTGAGTCCGCGTCGAAAACCTTTCTCGTCTCCTCGAGGCTTTTCTCGAATATTTCATGGAGATGGCTCTTGGTGCTTATCATGCTTATCACCATTACAAGAGCGTTCGCGCGCGCGAGCCATCGCCGCGAGTCGGCGAGCGCGTCCTCACGCTGTTGAGCAAGCCGTTCTATGTCGAGGTAAAGTTCCTGCGATTTCCTGGTCAGTAAGGTCTCGAAGTACGTTATGAGAAGGCCGGTTGCCGAGAACCTGACGAGTATCCAGATGTTGGATGCCGTACCGCTGGGCTCACGAAAGAACAGCTCGAGCGCCAGCATGCTAACGAGCGCGACAAGAACAAGGTATCGCCCCCTGGTCTTTGTGACGAGGCTGACGGATCCAAGGATCGCCATGTTGACTATTATGACGAGGGCGGTCGCGTTTGAGACTCTGAAGACGCAGAAAAAGACCAAAAGGAGAGCCATAAACAGGGCGCACGCGCCGGCCCATGTGGTCCTCTGTAATTCGTTCATTTTCATGATATGAGATTTCATGTCAGGCGCCCCGGGCCACGAAATCGTAACTCGCCTCGAATATCTTCCGCCGGTCGAGATCCAGCGTCGCGACATGGAAGGAGTTGTCGAGCCACACGAGTTTCTTGTCGTTGGAGGAGACGCGCTCCAGAATATATTGCGAGTTCCGTGCAGGCACTACGTGGTCGTTTCTTGCCACGAATATCCTCAAGGGGCAGGTGATTGTCGAGAGGTCGGCGTCAACAACCTTCGCGAGCTTCGCGAGCTCGTGCGCCGCATGGGTGCTGAACTTCTCGTAGGCGACCTCGACTACGCCAGGATCCTTGATGTCATTGCCCGGGCCGGGAAATGTTTTCAACACGTGTTTGAGCGCAGGAACCAGCTTGAGGGCTACGCCTTTGAGTCCCGGTGCCACCCAGTGAACCGGGGTTGATATCGGCATGGCGCCGGCCAGGGCGCCCCCGTGTCTCTCCGCGAGATACAGCGTCAGGAGCCCTCCCATGGAAAGGCCGGACACGAACACTCGATCGCACATGGCCTCGAGTTCGGAAAGGGCGGTTTCTACTGTGAGAATCCAGTCAGTGTAAGACCAGCGCCCCATGTCTTTCACGTTTGTGCCGTGTCCCGGCAAGCGTGGCGCGAGTACGGTGATGTTCCTGGACGCCAGGAACTCCCCCATCGGCTTCATGCTCGACGTCGTTCCCGTAAACCCGTGGATGAGGAGGCATCCGGTCTTTCCTCCCTCAAAGAAGAAAGGCATGCCGTCTTCCATCACCGACAGGCCCGATGGAACCTTCATAGTCTTCAGCTCGCTTTTCGCCACGATAACTCTTCCGCCCTCTAATTATCGGGGTTGCCGAAAATCTCAATGCCCTCTATGCCCGCAAGCTCAAAGATGCCATCTGTCTGAGAACCGTACTCGCCCCAGTAAGTGAAGAAGGTCTCGAGCGCAAGGCGGAACCATTTGCCCGTCGCCGGTCCATAAAGAGCATGTCCTCCACAGGGGACGATCATCGCCGCCACCATTGGATTTTCGTCGGCGGCGTCCAGCAGCGCGCGCGCGTTCTCCACCGGCGACATCAAATCGTCCTCGGCGTGCAACAACAGGCACGGGATCTTCATCTCAGACATGATCCTTGCCGGGCTGGCTTTCCTGTAAAGGTCGGCTTCCTCGATCTCGTAGTACTGGCAAGGCACTTCTCTGATGTATTCGCGAAGATCCAGGGAAGCCTCTGGCATTCCGGCAAGTATTCTAAATAGCCACAGCGCGCGAGCCAGGAGACGCCTGGCGGATGACAGAAGGGAAAAGGCGCCTGGCCCCGACAGGCGCTCTACCTCGCTACCCGCTTCCGCGTAAGCGCCAATCGCCACAACACCGCCACCGAGTGGTCTGTTCAATTTGGAGCGCCCGGCGGCCAGGAGCGCGGCGGCGGCGGCCATTCCTTCGCCGCATACGCCGACCGTGCTTACGATGCCAAAAGACTCGAGATACTCGGCGGCGGCCATTATGTCATCTGATTCCCTGTAGCCCAGGCTGGAGGGCGCTTCTGAGCAGCGTCCGGAGTCGCCGCGGTTTCTCAAGTCAACAGCCATGACGTGGAATCCCCAATCGTGATAAGCCTCGAGAGCGAGAGACAGCAACCAGTGCGAGTTCTTGCTCACGCGTGAACCACTCGCCAGAATGACCGCGGGGCGTCTGGTCGCGTCAGACTGGAGCGCCAGGTGACCGCATATGGGCGTGCCGTCATGGGACTCAAGCACAATCGGTTCAAAAGTGGATGGGTACGGGTATACGATGCCAGCGGTCACCCGTGTTTTTGCGAGGGCCGATGGCACGAGGTCTATTAACGTGGACAGCATAGTTGAGATTGGCCCGGGGACGGAGGCCCGAAATGGGATCGAATCCAAAATCTCCATTACCTCTGCCATCGTCCTGGTGCCGGCCTGCAGCGATGTGACCTTGCTCACGTCACTCCGGCAAGCGGGCGCGCGTTGAAATCGCGTCCAGATGTACACGATAAACGCCAACGTAATAATCAGCGGGGAAAAGAGCGTTAGCGCTAACACGAGCAACGCAACGCTCGCGACCCGCGGAGTTTTTCTATCAGAGCAGGTTGTGAATCTCATATCGATTTATTTTACCATGAGCAAATTCGCGAATGCGGTTGATTGTCGCAATCGCGTCAACAGCTAATGACAAAGTCGAACGTTTCGGTTAGTTTATAGAAGACTTGAGAAGATCTGGAACACGATCAGCGATTTCGGCGGTTGACAGGAGGATCATGGCAAAGAAGAAAAAACGCGCGCTCGTTACTGGAGGCGCGGGCTTTATCGGCTCTCACCTCTGCGACGCGCTTCTGGCTGAGGGCTGCGAGGTAACCTGCCTCGACAACCTCGCGACTGGAAAGCTCGAAAACATAAACATGGCGAGAAATAATCCGCTGTTCGGATTCGAGAAGAGAAACGTAATCGAGCCCTTTGACGTTCAGGCAGACGTGATATACCATCTCGCGAGCCCCGCGAGCCCGATGGACTACTACGCGACGCCCGTCGAGACAATGCTCGCAAACTCGTACGGCGCCTGGAACTGCCTCGAGCTGGCGCGGAAAACTGGCGCCCGCTTGCTGATCGCCTCGACATCTGAGGTTTACGGCGACCCCGAGGTCTCGCCTCAAGGTGAGGATTACTACGGCCACGTGAACCCGATCGGCCTTCGCTCGTGTTACGACGAGGGGAAGAGATTCTCGGAGGCGCTGTGTAAGGCTTGTGAACGACAGTACGAGACGGATGCGGTGATAGCGCGGATATTCAACACCTACGGCTCACGCATGCGCGCGAACGACGGCAGGGTCATCCCCAATTTTATCTGCCAGGCACTGGAAGGCAAGCCGTTCACTATCTATGGCGACGGCAACCAGACCAGGAGCTTTTGCCATGTCAGCGATATGGTAAAGGGGCTGATGCTCGCGATGAAAACACCTGAGGCGGGTGGCGAGGTTATCAACATCGGCAACCCTGACGAGATGCGAATCATTGACCTCGCGGCGCGCTTGCGCGAAAAGACAGGCACATCTTCGGTTACTGTATTTGAGCCGCTCTTGCAGGATGACCCGTTTCAACGCAAGCCGGACATATCAAAAGCGATGAAACTTCTCGCCTGGGCGCCACAGGTTGGTCTCGACGAAGGCCTGGATGACACAATAGCCTGGTTCCGGCAAAGCAGAACGTAACGCAAAAAGGGGTCTACCATTGAATTTTACTCTACATCAATGGTGTTAGAGGTTCCAGGAGGTATGGGCGTTGCCCCAGGGATGGAGGGAGGCCGTAGGCCG
>PHEX01000059.1 GCA_002843005.1 Candidatus Anoxymicrobium japonicum
GGAAAGGAGCACTAAGATGAAAACGTCGAGAATAGCTCTTGCCGCCGTTCTGGTCGCGGCGTTGTTGTCGGCAACGCTTATCTGCGCCGGTTGCGGCGTCAAACATGTCGTGAAGAAGCCGGTTTCCGAGGACACGGCGCAGTCGAGCGCGCAAACAGGCGGGAAGCCTGTCGTCATCTTTCTCACGCAACCCGGATGCCCACCGTGCAAGGTCGCTATGTCCCTCGTGAAGGAGCTGATTGACGAGATGGGTGGCCAGTTGACGTATCGCGAAATCGACATTTCAGAGGACTCCGCGAGCGCCAGCAAGTATGGCGCTCAGTACACTCCAACGATCGTGGTCACCGATTCGTCCGGCAACGAGGTGGGCAAACTGGTTGGAGTTCCCGACAGGGCGGAGCTGCGAGCGCTATTTGAGAAAGCTATCGCGAAATAGCGCATGAGTTTCGAACCTAAAGTTCTCGAATCGATAAAGGAGTACAAGAAGAAGGATGCTCGCGAAAGGCTTCTTCTCATCCTTCCCCTTGTTCTCGTCGTGGCGTTCGGATTTGTCCTGCTTGTGGCAGGCTTCGTGTTTCGAGGCGATCTGACGCGAACATACGACCCGATGCTGGACTGGGGCGGCAGCGGGGTCATGTTTATCAAAGTGATTGCCGCGGTGTTGATGATATTCCTTCTCGCGGGAGCGGCGTATGACCTGTGGTTTTCGATTCGTTACGCGCAGAGCTGCTTTGAACTTTTTGTGAACAATCAGACTCTCGACTGCCAGCCCGACGCTTTCATGAAATTCGAAGAAGCGTTGCAGGGCGCGAGCATCGCAGCCGGGGTTGAACCTCCGGGGCTCGTCGTGTTCGACGACCCGGCCGTTAACGCGGCGGCTTTCATTGACGCCGACGGAAACAGGATGGTGGGGATTACCGCCGGAATGTTGAAAGCGGATATTTCTGTCAACGAGGCGAACGGCGTGATGGCGCACGAACTGGCGCATCTGATCATCGACAACAGCGCAAGGATGCCCGCGCTGTTTGACCTCGAGTTTCTACCGGCGCTTTTCCTGATTGCGTTTGGCGTTTTCGCGTCTCTCGCGATAATTAGCGCACCCTCCAATCTCGGTTACGCGATAGCGGTGACGCTCGCGATTGCAGCAGCGGTTTTTGTCATCATCATCGTCGAAAAATCCCAGCGGTTCCTCATGCGGTTGCTCGACCTGTCTTACAAGCATGACGACATGCTGGCGGACTCGATCGCCGTGACGATAACGCGAGACCCGGTCGCGCTCGCAAGCGCGATAGAGCTGGTGGCGGCGTTTGCCGGGGAGTCGCAAAGAACACCCGGTGGCACGATTCTCTCCCGCTACATGTTTGTGACCGCCCCGATGGCGCAGGGCGACTACTTCAGGTACGCCACTGAGGTTGCGAGCGAGATGTTGACATGGAAGAAACAACCACGCACGTGGTTGCTCTTCCAGCGCCCGACGAACAAGGCGGAAAGGAAGCTGCTCGATCTCGAGCAAGATGGAACACATGAGCGCCTGATCAACCTCGACATGATCCGGCAGGGGCGACGTCGGGCGTTCGTAGACTGGGAAAGCGATTAGGCCCGGACAAATCGCGCATGACGCGTCGCCATTTGAGAAATTCTTTCTTTCTCAAAAAAATCGGCTCGAACCGCCGCCTTGCGGCGGGGAAATTGGCGATTGATTTCAAAAAACCTTGGAATTACCTTTATTTTTTGCCTGCCGAAGCCCGAGCCGCAGGCGAGGGCGAGGCGGAACAATCCTCAAATTCAATATGGTGGAGCCGAGGGGATTCGAACCCCTGACCTCATCCGTGCGAGGGATGCGCTCTCCCAGCTGAGCTACGGCCCCATACATACGTATTGTATCGCAAGGGTGTGGTACTTCAAAATGAACGCCGGTCGGCCGCCTGCGCTATAATCTCTATGCTAAATCAGGCAATTTTTGGGGAGGGTTCGCATTGTCGAAGCGCGTCCGTGAAGAAAAAGAAAAACGAGGTTGGATTCCGGCGCTCATGGTTGGCGGGGCCGTCATATCACTTGTCATGGTGATAGGCGTTGGATATTACCAGTTCGGGTGTCGTGCCGCGCGACCAATTGAAATAGTAAAGACAAAGGTGATACATGGCAGTGACGCAACGATCGTGGAAGGCATTCTCGACTTCGTCAAGTCGAAGGGCATCAAGGTTGCAAGCGAGGGTTTCAAACCGAGCTGGGGCGCCGAGCAGGTAAGCGATAGCGAGTGGGTAGTCTCCTACGTGTTCGAGGTGGGGCGCGAGTCTCACTGGTTGTCATGGAACGTCAACACGAGGACCGGGAGCATGCGGGCCAGGGACGCTTTTGCCCGGGAATTGCTGATTGGCAAGTGACGATCGCCGTTTTCTCTCTTGCCGGGGCTGATTTGTGTTGTACTGTGGTTTACCCGCGCGGCTCTGTAGTATAATAATCATAATCAACAAACATTTGTGGGCAGGGGGAAAGCGTGCGCGTCTGGAAGGAGGTGGGTCTACGTGCCGAAGCATGGTCCTCATGGACATGAGATTGTCGGAGAAGAGATCGCCAGGATAAGATGTGGCACCTGCGGGAACCGCGTCACGTTTGAGGTAGACGAAGAAGAGGTCAAATGCCCGCACTGCGGGAACCTTGTGAAAAAGCCCGGTCGGAAGAAGCAATCTTAATTCGAGACGAACCCTGTAAAATCTTTTTTAAAAAGAGCAAACCAGGAGGGGAACTTGGAACTTGAAGTATTGACAAGGGAAGTCGGCAGTCACGTGGTGATCAAGCTCAAGGGAGAAGTCGATATCTACACTGCGCCCTCTCTACGAGAAACTATCGTTGACGCGCTTGAGAAAGGCCACTACAAGATAGTGGTAGACCTTGATGATGTGGACTTTCTCGACAGCACAGGGCTCGGCGTTCTTGTCGGCGGCCTGAAGAGGGTCAAGCAACACGAGGGCGAGCTCGGCATCATCTGCACACAGGATAAGATATTGCGCATCTTCAAGATCACAGGTCTCACCAAGATCTTCGAGATGTATAAGAACGTCGAAGAACTCGACGACGGCAACGCGTAGGCGACACCGGCGGGTTGCGCTCATCGGTTGCTCGATACGCATTCTCGAATGTGGATTTCTGTCTGTTTTTTTGTCTTTTCGATCAAACTCTTAAAAGTCCCTTGTCTTGCCTGATTGCGCCCGGCGCCTGATCCACCGGATGGAAGGTTGAAGTGACTGGGAAAAAGGACAGTGATTACTACCGGGGCCAGCGAGACTCTATGGTAGAGCGCCAGTTGATGGAGCGTGGCATCCGTGACAAGAGGGTTTTGGAGACGCTGAGGAGCGTGCCACGCCACTTGTTTGTGCCTGTCTCACACAGGAACCGGGCGTACGACGACATTCCTTTGCCGCTGGAAGATGGGCAGACTATTTCCCAGCCGTACATGGTGGCGTGGATGACGGAGCTGCTCGAGCTCGACGGCGGTGAGACGGTGCTGGAGGTTGGCACAGGCAGTGGCTATCAGGCCGCGATTCTGGGCGCCCTTGCGGGCAAGGTGTACACTGTCGAGCGGATTGCCGCGCTGGCCGATGCCGCGCGCCAGAGGCTCTCTGAGCTCGGCTTGAAAAACGTCGAGGTTGTACTGAGGGATGGCAGTAAAGGCCTCGAGGAACACGCGCCTTACGACGCGATACTTGTGACCGCCGGGTCGCCGGGCGTCCCGCGATCTTTGACAGGCCAACTGGCGGATGGAGGGCGGCTCGTGATCCCGGTCGGCTCGGCATCATTGCAGACGCTTACCGTAGTTACTCGAAGGGGAGAGGAGTATGAGACGCGCGAGTTGGGCGCTTGCGTCTTTGTGCCGCTGGTCGGCGCATACGGTTGGGCAACGTCTACCTGAGGGGTCTGGCAACGTCTACCGCTTTAGCGGTAGACGGTGCCTGACCCCGCCGCGTCTACCGCTTTAGCGGTAGACGGAAAGGTAGACGGTGCCTGACGAACTGATGGGAATGGATCTCGGGATCAACCTGCTCATCGTGGATGACAACTCTCCCGATGGGACGGGCGAGATCGCGGACCGTCTGGCGGAGGAGTTTTCTCAGATCCGGGTGGAGCACCGCGAAAGCAAGCAAGGCCTTGGGACCGCGTACAGGCACGGGTTTGAGATAGCGCTTGGCATGGGCGCCGACTGCGTTTTCGAGATGGACGCGGACTTCTCGCACAGCCCGCAATACATACCGGAATTCCTTTCCGCCATCAAGGAGCACGATGTCGTGCACGGCTCTCGATACGTCAAAGGTGGCGGAACCAGGAACTGGGGTCCGATGCGCAAGATCATCAGCAAGGGCGGCAGTTTCTACACGAGGGCGCTCACCGGGCTCAAGATCAAAGACGTCACAGGCGGCTTCCGCTGCTTTCGCGCAGAGGTGTTGCGACAGATAGATTTTTCGAGGATCAAAGCGTCGGGGTACGGGTTTCAGGTCGAGCTGGCTTATGTCTGCTCAATCATGGGATTTGACATCTACGAGCTTCCGATAATCTTTGTTGATCGCCGCGTTGGAGAGTCTAAGATGAGCATGGGCATCGTTTTCGAGGCGGTGCGGCTTGTGGCCGGGTTGCGGCGCAAGTACAGAGACATTACCAAAGGTTAAGTTGAGCGAACAACTTCCAGAGCAACTGACATATTTATTCGAGCCGAGATCGATCGCCGTCATTGGCGCGAGCAACGTCAAGATCAAGTGGGGTTATATTATTCCGGTGAACATCCTCGCCGGCGGTTGGAAAGGCGAGCTCTACCCCGTGAACCCCGGGGAGACCGAGATACTGAAGCGGCCTTGCTTCAAATCAGTGAAGGAAATCGAAGGAGATGTCGATCTTGCCATCGTGACCGTTCCCGCCGCGTGTGTTGCCCGGGTCGTTGGGGAGTGTGTCCAGAAAGGCGTGAAGACCTGTCTGGTCATCTCGAGCGGCTTTAGCGAAGCCGGCGCGGAAGGGATGCGGCTCGCGGAAGAGGTGGCGGGTGTTGTTGAGGGTAACGGGATGCGACTGGTCGGTCCCAACACGATGGGTATCTACTCCGGCCCCGCGCGCCTGAACGCCATGATGTCGCCCGTGCGCCCGGCAGCTGGAAAGATAGCGTTCGCGGCCCAGAGCGGAAACCTCGGGACGCAAATGCTCTCCATCGGGAAGACTTTGGGAGTCGGGTTCTCCCGTTTCGTGTGCATCGGGAACGAGACGGATCTGAAAGTCGCCGACTATCTGCAGTACTTCGCTCGTGATCCCGCGACCGAAGTGATCCTCCTCTATATTGAAGGGCTCAAGGCCGCCCGGCGCTTTATCGAGGTCGCGATGGAGACCTCACCGAAAAAACCCATAGTGGTGCTGAAGGCCGGGAAAACAAAGGCGGGAGTTCGCGCCGCCGCGTCGCACAGCGCGGCTCTGGCCGCAGACGAGACGATCTTCCGCGGCGTGATGAAGCAGACCGGCATGATCGAGGCCGACACGACCGAAGAGATGCTCGACATAGCAAAAGCGTTTGCCGCCGTGCCGCTGCCGAGGGGCAACAGGGTGGGCGTCATCACGTGGGGAGGCGGCTGGGGTGTAGTAATGGCCGACGCGCTCGCCAGGCACTCACTCGAGCTCGTGGAGTTGCCACAAGAGATTATCAGGGAGCTGGATTCATTTCTGCCGCCATACTGGAGCAAGGGCAACCCGGTGGACATGGTCGGCACGCTCGATCTGTCCATACACTTCCGTTGCCTCGAAATAGTATCTCGCTGCGGTTGCGTTGACTCGGTTATCAGCCTGGGCACGATAGGGATGATCTCGTCCATCCAGTCTTTTGTGCTGGGCGACTCGACGTTGGACGATGTCGAGCGCGGGAGGACAGCGACAAAGGTCGCCCGGAGTGAGTTTCTAAAGGAGATAGAGAAGACCGACGAGGCATATCGCGGCGAGATGCTGAGGCTCATGCAGGAAACGCGCAAGCCGATAATCGCGGTTTCGTTCCCGGCTACGGGCGCCGTGACGCCGGTGCTCGCCAGCCAGAGCGAGGTCGTCATATACCCATCGCCGGAGAGGGCGGCAAAGGCTCTCGCGGCGCTGTGCGAGTACAAGAAGTTCCTCGAGCAAAAATGCAACACTGGGGCCTGACCCCAAGTGTTGCGTTTTCTGCCGCGAACGGCGGGAGGTTAACAGTAACATGATACCGGCGCTCCAGGCCGCGTTTCTGGGCATGATCCAGGGGATGACGGAGTTTGTTCCGGTCAGCTCGAGCGGTCACCTGGTGTTGATTCCCAGGTTGTTCGGGTGGCCCGACCAGGGAATGGCGTTTGACGTGGCTGTGCACATGGGAACCTTGCTTGCCCTGCTGGTGTTTTTCCGGCGCGATTGGATCGCGGTTATCAAAGGTTTTTTCCGCGCGTTCAAGCGCTCGCCAGCCGACTGGGACGGGAACATGCGGCTCGCGTGGATGCTCGTGCTGGCGAGCATTCCCGCGGCGATTGCCGGGGCGTTGCTAAACAATGTCATCGAGGAGAACCTGAGGACGCCGGCGTGGGTCGCGGTCTTTCTCCTGTGCGGGGCCGCGGCGATGCTCGCGGCGGAGAAGATGGGGCGCGGCTTACGGGGGTCTGGCGAGCTGAAGACGCGTGACGCGGTAGTGGTCGGTCTCGCGCAGACGCTGGCGCTCGCACCTGGAGTGTCGCGCTCTGGCATCACCATCTCGGCGGGCATGCTGGACGGCCTCAACCGCGAGGCCGCGGCGCGCTTCGCTTTTCTGATGGCGGCGCCGATAATCGCGGGGTCGGGCATGTACGAGGCGCTCAAACTGGTCAAGAATGGTTTTCCGGCGCAGGGGCCGGGAGTTTTCGCGGCGGGCTTCGCGGCGTCGGCTATCACGGGGTTCTTTGCCGTGAACTTTATGCTCAGGTACTTGAAGAAGCGGACACTGACTCCGTTTATCATTTACCGCGTCGCGCTGGCCGCGCTGGCGTTTGCCATCCTGGCGCTTTACTGAGGTATTAGAACAATGCATGAGCTATCGGTCACCGAGAGCATGCTGGGGGTGGTCCTGCGGCACGCGCGGGCCAATAACGTCGGCGAGGTCACTCGAATAAACATGGTGCTGGGTGAGAAGTGCTCGGTCGTTGAGGAGTCGGTCAGGTTCTACTTTGAGATCATTGGCAAGGACACTATCGCCGAAGGCGCCGAGCTCAACTTCAGACGAACGAAGCTCATTACCCGCTGCAAGTGAACAAAATAGATCTCATCCCTTACACCGATTTTGACATAGAGACGCTGGAGGAGACAATCCGCAAGATGAACCCGTCAATAGAGATATTTCGGGTATCCTGCACCATGCGCGACGGCCTCGAAAAATGGACCGACTGGCTCAAGGACAAAGTGCGACTGGGATCCGGATAGTTGCATTTCCCGACTGTTGACGTAGCGAATATACGCAAAACGCAACAATTGGGGCCTGACCCCAATTGTTGCGTTTTAGCTAGACTTTTGCTCGAGGAAATAGATTATGCTCGAATCGGGGCTGACGGCGAACTTCTCCGGGTTCATCACCCACACTTCAGTGCGAACGAGCTTCTTTGTGCCGGTGATCCGTCGCGGGCCGGCGAGACCGATTATGAACACTTGCTGTCCGAGGAACCGCGCCTTCTCGGCGTAGTACGGGAGCAGCACCGGCTCGCTCGCGGTGAGGTAGCTGATCATCGCCTCGAGCGTCGCGCCGTCCTCGCCAGCATCGACGAGCATGTCGGCGAGCTTTCGCTTGAACAAGGAGCACTGGTTGATGGCGTCGCCCATGGTATAACGCTCGGCGATTTGTTTTCTAAGTTCCATGCCGTCAAATACGTCGTGGAGGCTTTTCTGGTCGTAGTTCGTCTCGGTGACCTTGACCATCGGAAGGATCATCGGCGCCGGGACCGGGGTGGGGGACTTCGCGCACTTTTGTTGATCCTGCAACGCGGCGCCTTTCGTTTCCTCGAAAGCTAATTTCGATGGGGCGCCCCTGGTTGACAGTCCGGTGGAAGGCTGCTTGCCGCCTCCAACAGAGATCACTACCACTATCACGGTGATTATCAACGCGGTCGCCGTGCCGGCTGCGGCAAGCGCGCGCGGCGATGACAGGAATCGACGAAGCCCGGGCGAGATTGACGCGCGACTGGCGGAAGCGGCCCGCTCGACCTCAGAGCGCATATTCGCGAGAACCGCGTCGGCCGACGCCGCCGGCATTTTTACGGTGTCGAGGGTGGAGAGCGCCGAGCGCGACAGGTTGAGCATTGTGACAGCCCGGCTGCACTGGCGGCATGACTCGACGTGAGCTCGCACGGCTTCTTCGCGCGCCTCGCTCATCCGGCCGTCCGCGTAATCGATCAATGATTTCCTGAACCGGCGGCAACTCATTTTCTTCCTTCCATCACCTGGCGCCCGGTTAGACGAACCGCTCACCGCCATTGTTCCTTGTGAGGCTCGAGTGTCTCGGCGAGTTTGATCCTTGCTCTGAATATTCTTGATTTGACTGTTCCTACAGGGAGCCGGAGAAGGCCGGCAACTTCGCGGTACCGCATTCCCTCGAGCTCGTGGAGCGCCAGCGGCGCCCGCAGCGATGGCGGAAGTTTCGCAAGCGCATCCTGGACAATCAACCGAGCTTCAGATGCTATCACCGCGCACTCCAGCCCTGTCGAGTCGTTCTCCCGCGTTCCCGCGCGCGACTCGGGCGGATCGTCTTGCTGGCTCAAGATTTCCTGGCGCCTTTTCTTTTGACGCAGGTAATCTTTCGAGTAGTTCATCGCAACGCGGTAGAGCCAGGTGGAGAAAGAGGATCTCCCTTTAAAAGATCCAACTTTTCGTATAACCCGCAGAAACACTTCCTGGCAGATGTCCTCGGCGTCTGTGTCGCTCCCGGTCATGCGGCAGGCAAGCGAATACATCTGGTTGCTGTAGCGGTTGAAAAGCTCCTCGCACGCGGTCAGGTCGCCGGTTCTCGCGCGCTCGACGAGGGCCTCGTCAGCGTCTTCCAGTCCGTTGTCCTGCGGTGCGTTCATGGCAGGCATTATATCGTATCTCCTCACAGGCGCGGTTCCGTCTGGCCACAGATGGACGGCTCATCCGGTTTGCCTGTGCTTGAAGCGGTGGGTTAGTATTTGTGAGGCGGCATCAAAGCGCGAGACATGAAAGGGATGGAAATGCTTGACATGGAGCAGTGGTTTAAAGAGCGAACCTACGATCACAACGATTTTGCCGACATAGACAGGCTCGTAGAGCTCAAGGAGGAGCAGGGGCTCAAGATAAGCGTTTGCCTCCCTACGCTCAACGTCGCTTCGACTGTGGGCAACTGCATCCGCGTGTTGCGCGCGGAGCTCGTGGATCGGCGCCCGCTCATCGACCAGTTGTGCGTCATCGATTCGCGCAGCACCGATGGAACTATTGAGATCGCAAGAGCCGAGGGCGCGCAGGTCTTTTTCGATGACGAGATTTTGCCCGAAATGGCGCCCGCCGCGGGTAAGGGAGAAGCGCTGTGGAAGAGCATGTTCGCAATGGACGGCGACATCATCGCGTGGGTGGATTCGGACATCGAGAACATCCACCCGCGGTTCGCGTACGGCCTTCTCGGCCCGTTGCTCGACGAGCCCGACATCGGCTACGTCAAGGCTTTTTACGAAAGACCGCTGAAGCGGGACGGAGTGAGCCAACCGTCCGGCGGCGGCCGCGTGACGGAGCTGGTCGCGCGCCCGATGTTGAACCTTTTCTACCCGGAGCTCAGCGGGCTGATCCAACCGCTGTCCGGCGAGTACGCGGGCAGGCGCGGCGTGCTCGAGAGTCTGCCTTTTTTCACCGGATACGGCGTCGAAATCGGCCTGCTCTTAGACATTCTCAGCGATTTCGGGCTCGGCGCGCTGGCGCAGGTCGACCTGGACGTCCGTGTTCACAATAACCAATCGATCGCCTCGCTGTCGAAGATGTCTTTTGGGATAATGCAGGCGATCTTCAAGCGACTGGCGGACGACGGCAAGCTCGACCTGAAAGCGGCGCCGTGTACGCTCTACAATACAGTCGGGCGTGATGAAGACGGTTACGTTCTCGAGAGCTCGGAGATCAGCGTCCTCGAGCGCCCGCCGATACGAAGCATTCCCGAGTATCGGAAGGCCAGGATGATTGCCGATTAGGCGCACCTTATTAGACGCACCGACAGGAGACACGGGGGAAAGGTGAAAGAAATGGATTCTTCAAAGAGAAGCAACAGGTTTCCGCAGTTCATCGCGTCGCCGCTGAGAAGCAAACGCCCGCCACCGATGACGCACATCGGCGACTACTTCGCGGTGGCCGGTGTCATCGTTTTTGCGGTTTCGGTGTTTGCCCTGAAGTGGATATCTCTCAGCGTCAAGGACGTTCTGGGCATCGGCGGTAAGCTGGGGGTCAAAAGTCCAGAAGTTAAATACGGACTGTTTGTAAGTCCGTGGGCGTGGGGGATGATCGCGGTCCTCGTTCTTGTGATCGCGGGGATATGGTTTGTCCAGACCCGCGGCGGCATCACGCTGGGCGCTGGCATCTACTGCCTGCTCTTCAACGTGCTCTTTTTCATCGGCGCCTGGCACAAGATAAACGCGATAATCGGCGACGTCGTGGATCTGGCGAAAAAGGTTCCATTCATCGGCCAGTTGCTTGGAGAAGCTGTTAACCAGTTGGCCAAGGAGTTTCTTGTCGTGCGCGTTGCGTCGGGATACTGGCTGTTCATGGGAGCGGGAGCGCTTCTCGTCATCGGAGGCGCGCTGCGCCTCAGTTGCCGTCCGAGTGGACTTATGACGGAAAGGACGGATATATGAGCGCGAACTCGCGCGGCGGGCCGGACAAGGATGAGAGTTGCCAGAGCGAAGTCGCTTATCGCAAGAGCATTCACAACAACCTCGACTGGCTGCGCGACAATCTCCTGCCCGTTCGTGTTATCTATACCGACCTGGACGGCACCATGGTCGGGCCACTTGGCTGTTTTTTCCGTGACAGCGCGGACGAGCTTACGCTCAGGCCGGCCAGGGCGCTCCTGTCGGCGCACGCTTGCGACGTTGACATCACACTTGTCTCGGGGCGTCACAAATCGCAGTTGCGCGAGACGGCGCGTCTCCTCGGCTGCATGAACTATGTCGCAGAGCTTGGATGCGAGCTCGTATATGGCCTTGGCCGCGAGGTGGTTCTGAACATTGGAGAACTGGAGATCGAAGGCGAATCGGTTTACAGGACGATTCTGGACACGGGAGTGGTGGAACTCCTGCTGGGCGCTTATGAGCGGCGGCTGGAGATGCACACGCCCTGGTCGGACGAGCGCGATTGCACGCCTCTCTTGAGGGGATGGATAGACATCAATGAGGCCCGCGCGCTCCTTGGAGAGCATGGCTTCAGCCAGTTTGACATCATCGACAACGGCGTCATCCCCAGGAAGAGCCCGACGCTGGATGTGCCCGAGACGCGGGCGTACCACATTGTCCCTCGCGGTGTATCAAAGGCCCTCGCGGTTGAGAAGGATCGTCAGTACAGGGGTTTTCGGCGCGAGGAGACCGTGGCCGTTGGGGATGCGGAGGCGGATCTCCCATTAGCGTCGGCGGTCGGCGCCTTATTTCTGGTAAGGAACGGATTGGACGCGAATCCTCAACTTGCTCAGCAGGTGGACGCCACCGAGAACGTCTTTGTGACAGAGGAGCGCATGGGCGACGGTTGGGCCGAGGTGACAGAAACCCTCCTCAGCCTGCTCGACGAGTAAAAACGCAACACTTGGGGTCAGGCCCCAGTGTTGCGTTTTTTGTTTCTGCTGGCGGGAGTAAGGGTGAAAAGCCTGACCGCGACGCTCTCGATGTACTCGCTCCCCTCGACGGCGTTTTTCCATTTCGCGGGTATCTTGCCGAGTCCGTTGAAGCATCCGCTCAACAACCCCGCTATGGCGCCAATGGCATCGGAGTCCCCGCTTGCGTTCACCGCGGTGATAACCGTCTCCTCGAAGTCGTACGGGGTGCGAAGGAAGGCGAAGAGCGCGCTGGTGTATGAGAAGCCTTCTTCGGGCGGGGCGTCGAGGTAATCCGTGAGCCCTGCGACTTTCTCGGAAATTTCGCTGTCGATGCCGGCGATGAAACGCCCCGTGTCCGCCACCAGCCGGGCGCGGTTCAACTCGCCCCTGTCTGAGATCCCGGCGGCGACCATGTACGCTATCGCAGCGCTTCCCGCTATCGCGCGCGTATCGGTGTGAGTGATCTGAGCTTGCTCGACGGCATAGCTAAAGATAGCGTCGTGGTCAAAGTAGTAGCGCAACCCCACCGGGCCCGCGCGCAACGCCGCGCAGGATACATCTCCGGCCCTGTTGGCGGATGCGTCAATCCATGGACCCAGCTTGAGTTCCGCGAGGCTCCGGTCGAACTTGCCGAACTCTATAATGGATTGCGCGAGCGCAACGGTCATCCGGGTGTCATCGGTGATGAGCTCGCATCCATCCCCTATGGACTTCGCGCCGCCGACAGCGCATCCCAGGAGCGCTCCTTTGAATTTGTCTACAGTAGAAACCCGCATCTTTCTCTCTCCCGCACCGCAGCACCGCAGGGGTCAGGCACCGTCTACCTCTCCGTCTACCCCAAAGTTGAGTATAGGTCATAATGTTAGGCATCGGCGTTACCTCATTGAAAGAAATTATGTATACGCGAGAAGAAAACATTGCCGCCCTCGAGGCCGGGCTGGGCAGGCCGGTCGCGAAGCGGATGGCCTGCGAGATTGATGCCGCGGAGTTCGACATGGTCGAAGGCAGCATGCGCGACGGCCGTGCGCACGACGTCACCATGTTCATACGGAAAAAAAGCGATCCGAGCCGGATTGCCGTGATTCGCAAACCTTTCTTCCCTCCCGACGTTTTCCGAGCTCCGAGCGGCGCGGCCAACCGCGGGGAATCGCTGGAGCAGGGCGCCATCCGGGAGTCGAAAGAGGAGACCGGCCTGGACGTGGAGCTCATTCGTTACGTCGCTAAGATAAACGCGCGGTTCACCTCCGCCGACCGCGCCATAGACTGGATCTCTCATGTCTTCGAGGCGAGCGAGCTCTCAGGCGCGCTCAAGCCGATTGACACCCGTGAGATAGCCGAGGCGCGCTGGGCGTCTTTAGAGGAGATTCAGGGGCCTATCAGAAAAGCGTTACTCGACACGGGATGGGGCTTGTTCCGGTACAGGGTCGCGCTGACCGACCTGACGGCGCGGGCGCTCGAGGAGGTCGAGGCGTGAGGTACGAAGAGCCCGTGTTCAGGCCTCCCTGCGAATCGGGAAGCCTTATCATCCAGGCGACCATCGGTTGCCCGTACGACACTCTTTGGACAAAACGCTATGACTGTCCCGGCTCATTGCCTGAATAAGCGTGACATACTGCTGCCCTGACGGCTGGTAAGGGAGGGCTGTGATGCCTGAGTACGTGCCAACGCCTGAGCAGCAGGCGATCATCAACCATCGACCCGGACAACATGCTCGCATATTGGCCGGTCCCGGCACAGGCAAGAGTGCGACACTGGTCGCATTGGTGAACGAGCTGCTACAGGAATTGCCACGACCGAAGATTAGGCTGCTTACATTCACCCGTGCAGCAACAGCTGAGCTGGCAAACAAGGTATCCGAGCATCCTGCTGCAGCAGCGGAGAGACCGAGCACGATGCATTCGTTCGCGATTTCGATACTGTTGTCAAACCCAGGTGCCGGAGGTTTCCCCGAACCTGTCCGAATTGCAGATGACTGGGAAGATCCCATAATTGTCCGGACAACTCTAGTACTCTGTCATTCTCCAAATGATGGGTAGAGTTTCTTCAGTTTAATCCTTGCGTCGTCGGTAGTGAAGCGCCAGTCGATGGATGAGCTCTTGGC
>PHEX01000060.1 GCA_002843005.1 Candidatus Anoxymicrobium japonicum
AGGCATAATGGGGTCAAACCATTTTATGCCTTTTGCAACAGATAAATGGGCGTGCGCATAGAAAGGCATAAAATGGTTTGACCCCATTATGCCTTATAGTTAGTCGGCATTGGAGACTTGTTTATGCTAAGTGCCCCATTCCATAAATACGCTCGCATTCGAACGCCGCTGCATCCGCTCCTGCTGCGTTCCGCTTCCTCGCCGTACTCACCGAGTACGACTCGGTCGCAGCGCCATTTGCAGGAACGGCGCATCGACGCTCTCGATACGTTACCATATTTATGGAAAGGGGCACTTAGTGTCAAAAAATTGAGGCGGCGGCTAACGTTTTTTGCGGCAACCGCCGTGATCGCGATTTTGATTGTGGGAGCGTGTGGCTGTGGAGACGGGAGCAGGACGGGCAGCCGCCTTAATGTGGCCACAACAATAGCCCCACTGTACTTTTTTTGCCGGGGGGTCGGGGGCGACCTCACGCAAGTCGAGATGCTGGTTCCAGCCGGCGCGGGTTGCGGGCATACTTTCGAACCAACCGCGAGCAGCATGAAGTTCATGAGCCGCGCCGACGTTTTCGTTCAGAACGGGCTGGGGCTGGAATCGTGGGCGACCAGCGTGCTGGAAAAAACGGCCCGGCCGGATATCGTCAAAGTGGACGCGGCCGACGCCATTCCCACAGACCGACTGCTCCCGACGCAAGACACAGAAGAGCTGGAGAAGGCGAAACCTGGAGAGGTTGTGTATGACCCGCACGTCTGGCTCGACCCGAGCCTGGCGATCTTCCAGGTGGAAGCAATCAGAGACGGATTTGTGAAAGCTGACCCGTCAAACGCATCTGCCTACAGGAAAAACGCGCGGGAGTTTATTGACAACCTCAAAACTCTTGATGAAGGATTGAAGGGCGAACTGTCGGGCGTCCGGAGGAAGGCGTTCATTGCCGCTCACCCCACGTGGACCTATTTCGCTCCCCATTTCGGGCTTGTGCAGGCTGGCGAGGTGGAAGAGCTCCCGGGAAAAGAGCCCAGCGCGGCGCAGTTGCGAGAACTGATCGAGAAGGTGCGGGAACTGAATATCAAGGCCGTATTCGTGGAGCCGCAATTGAGCCGAAAAGCGGCCGAGACGCTCGCAAGAGACGCGGGGCCGGACGTGGCCGTCCGCGTGGTAGACCCGGTGGGCGGCGACCCGAAGGATTACGCATTGAAGGACATGCCTTTCTCTTGTTACGCTAATTTGATGCGCTTCAACGCGCGGGCGATGAAAGACGCGCTTCAATGACCCGTTCATGCAAAGTCTCACAATTTTTTGACGGCGCGCGCGCGGCGCCGAGAACGCTGGTGGAACTCGAACGCGTCAACGTCACGCTTTCCAGACGCCCGGTTCTCGAAGAGATCACCTTCTCGCTGGACGAGGGGATGTTCCTGGGGGTGGTGGGCCCAAACGGCGCGGGAAAAACCACACTGCTCAGAGTAATCATGGGGCTCGTAAAAGCCGACAGCGGAAGAGTTCGGGTGCTGGGCATGGCGCCCGGGGAGTTGAAGCACGAACTCCACCATCTTGGTTACATGTCACAGAACGCCCTGTTCGATCCCGCATTCCCGGCGTCGGTATTCGATGTCGTCATGATGGGGCGCGTATGCTGCCTCGGGACAATGCGCTTCCCGAGGAAATCCGATCGGCTTGCCGTGACGGACAGCATCAAATTGGTGGGCCTGGCCGGACTCGAAAAACGGTCTATCGGCGAGCTCTCCGGTGGACAGCAAAAACGCGCCTTTCTTGCCCGGGCCCTTTGCAGGGAAACGCACATCCTGCTGCTGGACGAGCCCACGAGCGGCCTGGATCTGCCCGCCCAGAAATCGTTCATGGAGTTGTTGACCCGGCTGAAAGAGGAACTCGGCCTGTCCGTGATACTTGTGTCACATGATGTTCAAGCGCTCGCCCGCTACTCAGACACGATGATTTGCATCAACCATACGATGCACGTGCACGGCAAGCCACAAGAGGTCGTGGGAAGCAAGCGCCTCCGGGAAGCTTACCGGTGTGAAATCGACTTTTTGGTCGGATCCAACGAATAACGCATAATGGGGTCAAACCAAAATATGCGTTTTGGCATGGAGGAAGTTGATGTTTGCCTACGGTTTTATGCAACGAGCCCTTATAGGAGGCGTGATCATAGGCATTACTTGCTCGGCGCTCTCTTTCTTCGTGAACGTGAGGCGGCTTGCGTTCGCGGGAGAGGGAATATCGCACGCTGCTTTCGGGGGAGTAGCCATTGGAATCCTCGCCGGAATCAACCCGATACTGGCCGCTGGCGGCTTCTGCGTTCTCGTGGCGCTCGGCATTGGCTGGTTCTCGCGGAAAGGCCGCCTCCACGAGGATACCGCGATAGGAATTCTTTTCTCGGCATCCATGGCGCTGGGCGTGATTCTGATAGGCGTCTCTCACGCGTACAACATCGATCTGATGAGTTATCTGTTCGGGAGCATACTTGCTCTGAACTGGATGGACGTCGTTGTCCTCGCGACTGTCTGCGCACTGGCGTTGACTTTCGCGGCGCTATTTTTTAAGGAGCTCCTTTTCACGGTTTTCGACGAGGAGACCGCGACCGCCAGCGGCGTGCCGGTGAGGTTCGTGTACTACGGCTTGCTTGTGACGATAGCTGTTGTCATCGTGGTTTCGATAAAGCTCATCGGGATAATACTGGTGTCCGCGCTTCTCGTGATCCCCGGCGCCGTTGGCATGCAACTCGCGAAAAACTACAGGGGGGTCATTGCCGCGTCAATAGCGTGCGGTATTTGCTCGACCGTCACGGGCCTCGTTTTCTCTTACCGCTTCGACGTGGCTTCAGGCGCCGCGATTGTGCTGGTTCTTTTCGGGTTGTTTGTCGTTGCCCTCGCGCTTTCGCCGCGCCGATCCTACATGAGACGTTTTATCAATACTTCGGGGTGAAACTTCTTCCCTTTTGCGAGTCAGGAGAGCAACAGCCTTATTGGCATAGCGGTCGCCACGGTCCGGGCAACTTCTCTCGGCCGGTAATCTTTATCCGCTTGCTTGTCAGCCATGTAAAAATCCTCCACTATTCTCGTTGCCTGGCACAAATTATACCATAACGTGGTAATTTCAAAGTAGGGAGCAGTCCCCCATGGCGCGCGGACGCGCCACCACTTGAGATGAAAAGGTCTCAGGGTAGTCCATGCCCCCCCCGCCCCTTGTGGGAGAGGGTTGGGGTGAGGGGGATATGACACACCCCCACCTTAATCCTCCCGCCTCGAAAGGGAGGAGATCAGAAGGACAACCGTTGTTCCTTCTCTACTATGAAAGTAGCATAGAATGTGGGTTCTGAGTTCAGTGGCAAATTGAGATATTTCATCAATACGGTCATGAGAATGGAGACGCATGAGCTCTCTTAAAGTCGGCATCGTCGGGTTGCCGAACGCCGGGAAGACAACGCTTTTCAACGCTCTGTCCAGGGGGGGAGCGCTTGTCGCTTCCTACCCTTTCGCGACTATCGAGCCAAACACAGGGGTTGTCTCTGTGCCGGATCCGAGGCTTGCTCAATTCTCCAGGCTTGCCGATAGCGCTCGCATTGTGCCGGCAACCGTGCGTTTCATCGACATCGCCGGTCTTGTTGAAGGCGCGAGCAAAGGAGAGGGTCTCGGCAACCGGTTCCTTGCCAGTATCCGTGAAGTCGACGCTGTGGCTCACGTGGTGCGCGGTTTCGAAGCGGAGGATGTTTCTCACGTCGTCGGCGCGACAAATCCCGCGCGAGATGCGGAGCTGATCGAGACGGAACTGCGGCTTTCCGATCTCGAAATCCTCGCTCGCGAGTTGAAAAAAGCGAGGAGCGCGGCGAAAGACGGGGTCAGAGAGTCTGTGGAACGGGTCGAGGCGCTCGAGAAAATAGAGGAAAGAATAAGTTCAGAAGTAATATCTGATCGCGCCTCTGTCGCTCGCGAGCTGGCGCTGCACGCTCCCGATACGGGCCTTCTGATTCTCAAGCCAACAGTGATAGTGCTCAATATTGATGAGCCAGGCGATGTTTCAGCGCGGTTCGAGCGCGAGATGAACGAGTGGGCGCAGCCTCGTGGGATTCCGGTCCTGAGCGTGAACGCTCGAATTGAAGCCGAGCTCGCGGATCTCGATCCGGAAGAAGCAACGCTTTTTGCCAGGGAGATGGGCATAGAGGAGGAAAGCCTCGGGCGCATTGTCAGTGCGAGCTATGAACTGCTTGGCTTGATAACGTTCTTCACCGTCGGCCCCAAAGAATCCAGGGCATGGCCCATCCGCGCCGGATCGACGGCCCGTCAGGCCGCCGGGCGGATTCACACCGATTTCGAGCGCGGTTTTATCAAAGCCGAAGTAGTGCCCGGAAAGTCGTTCATCTCGTGCGGGAGCGTCCCCGCCGCGCGAGAAGCGGGCGCCTTCAGGCTCGAAGGGCGTGAGTACATCGTTCAGGACGGTGACGTCATCAATTTCAAATTCGCCACCTGACCTTTCCCGGTTTCTATCTGTGACGTCACGTTCCACCCCTTAAAACGCAACACTGGGGTCAGGCCCCCCTGTTGCGTTTTCCCCTGTTGCGTTTTCCCCTGTTGCGTTTTCCCCTGTTGCGTTTTCATAAAGATCAGCGCAAGGATGATCGCGGCCAGGATGAGCAGTATCAACAGGAAGACCACTATCGCCTTTGGGGTAAACACTTTTTGCTGCTGCGGAAGGTTCCTGGGCTTCTGCTTCGGCGTCTCCTCGACCGGAATTGACTCGGGTATCTTCATCCAGGAGATATTCTTGTCGCAACTCTCGCAACGATCCGCGGATGCCTCGTTCCTGCCGCCGCAATAGGCGCAGAACTTGTGCGGCACGTGTGTCTTGCGATAAAGCTGCTTCGCGCTCTCGGTAAGTTCCTCGTTCGAGTCTTCCGGCATGTTCCGCTCCTTGATTCCCCTACTCCATCTCCACGCGCACGCGGTGCGCCTCTCCATCGCCGTGCGGGGGAATGACGTTCCCCTCGATCTCCCTGCCGTCAACGATAACACGCTTCACGCCTTTGCATACGCCTATGGGCTTGTCGATCTCGATCTCGTAGATCGCGTCGCGGAACCAGCGGCGCGCGGTGATGGCCTCCCACTCCTTCGGCAGGCACGGGTCGATCAGCAATCCGCGATGTGTCGGCCTGATTCCCAGGATGTGCCCCCAGAACACGTGCCACTGCCAGGCGGCGCCGCCAGTGAACCACGAGTGCGACCCCTCTCCAAAGTACTCCGACTCAGGCCCGATGATGTACTCGGCGTAAACGTACGGTTCTGACTGGTAGAGGTCGCCGTCCTCGCGCGAGCGCACGTTCGGCAGCACCTGCCGGTACGACTCCATCGCAGTGTCTCCGTCCCCGACCATGGCCCACGCCATCGTCGCCCAGGCCGTCGCGTGGAGAAATATCGCAGCGTTTTCCTTGGTGCCGACCGCGAACCGCGTGATGATGCCGATGTCGGGATCCGGCTCTCGCCAGCCGGGCAGGAACAGCGCGCAGCCTTTTCCCGTAAGCAGCCTTTTTCTGGCGGACTCCATCGCCGTCTTCGTCCGCTCGCTATCGAGCCCCGCGATGACGGCCCAGCTCTGGGCGTTCGCGAATATTTCGCCGGGCGGATTGCCTTTGCCGCCGATGATCTCTCCCTCGTCGTTGGTGCCGCGGATATACCACTCTCCGTCCCAGGCGTGTTTCTCGAGCGCCGCGGAGAGAGCCCGCGCCACCTTGCCGACACTTTTCACCCCTGGCAATCCCGGTGTCAGAGAAGCGATCTCCAGATACTCGTTGCAAAGGTAGAGCAACTGCTCGGAAGCCATCGTGGACTCGCCGCGCCCCTTGCGCCCCGCGTAGTTGATCGCGTCGTTCCAGTCTCCCTTCTCCATGAGAACCAGATTGCGCGGGCTGCGGCGCTGCCACACGTTCTCGATGATCCGGTAGATGAGCTCGGCGAGCGTCATCTCCACCCCATCGCAAGTCGTGACCATGTCGTCCACGAGATCGAGCCTCCCGCTCTCTTTGAGGAAGTAGAAGATCGATATCGGCAGCCACATCGCCACGTCAATGTTCCCAGCGAGCCCCGACGGCACGCGGAGATCATGAATGTGCCCCTGGTCAACGCTCCCGTCCGAGCGGACGAGGGAGATGTGGAAACGTATGCGCTCCCACGCGTCGTCTAAGAACCTGGGCAACGCTCCCAGGATGCACTGGGCCGAATCGCGGTATCCCCACGTCTCGTTCCCGCTGCATATGAAGTACGAGCCATCGGACCGGTACCACCAGAAGCACACACGCGCCTGATATTTGTTCCAGATGTTAACGAACCGGTCCACCTGATAATCGGGAGTGAAAACGGTGTCGCCGTAGGCGATGTCCAGCCAGTACCGGTTGCACGCCTCGAAGCGCTCCTCGTATGTCTCTGATTTCAGATGATACGGGATCCTGTCAAAGTCATCTTCGTTCTCCAGAACTCCCATCGCCATGATGATGCGCTCCTGGGCGCCGGGCTCGAGGTCGATCGTGTACTTGTGCGCGAAGATCGCCGCTCTACCGTCGTTCTCGCTGTTCGACAGCTCGCCGTTCACGACAGCCAGAGGGCTGGCTGTGTCCCTTCCGGGGCCGATGAACCGATCGCGAAGCGTCTCAAACGAATCGTACTTGTGGGTGCTGGCGAAAAAGATCTTGATGGGCCACTCGCGGTTCGGGGCGTACGCCTCGCGGTTCCAGTAGGTCTTCTCACCTACCAGAACGTCTCCCGCCCTCCGGATGCGGTTGAAAAGGATGTTCGAATAGTACGAGATAATGTTCGGCATGTGCTGCCCGAGGAGCAGCTCGACGAACGGGTACGCCTCTATGCGCCTGGGCTTGTCGCTTTCGTTGATAAAGTGAAGTATCCAGTACTCGAGGTCGGCGTCGAGCGGCACAAGGTACGACAGCCATGTCTTGAGGCCGCGCATCTCCACCTCGAGCCGCTGGTACCCCATGCCAACTCTGCAAAGCCAGGAGTCGGCGTCAGCGCGCACGGGCATCCAGTTCGGGGTCCAGATGTCGTCGCCTTCCTTGAGGTAAACGAACCGGCCCGGCCCGTTGTTGAGCGCGGGCGCCCACATGTTGATGCCGTACGCCGGCGGCTGCTTCCAGAATGAGTAGCCGCCGCCCGTGTGCGTGATGAAGGAGCAGTACCTGCCGTTAGTCAGGTAGTTGATGTAAGGAAGCTCGAGCCTCGGGTTGGTAATGACATACTCCAGGCCGTCCTCGCTGAAATGTCCGCTCTGCCTGGTTTCTTGCGCGTGGTTCACCGGCTCATCTCCCTATTTGGCGTCCCCGTTCCGTAAAAATACGGTGTCGTGTCGCTCCACTCTACACCCCCTCGACCGCAACCAAACCAGGGGTCAGGCACCGTCTACCTTTCCGTCTACCGCAACCAGGGGCCAGGCGCCGTCTACCGCGCAGCGGTAGACGGTGCCAGACCCATCTACGCAGTAATATCCTCGAGGGGCCCGACGTGCAGCGCGGTTTGTACACGCAACAGGGACAGCAGCCACTGCGTGGTCGCCTCAGCCCCTCTGTTGGGACTCACCCCGTGCGGCATCAGGCTGTCGGCGCAGCAAAACGCCGCGAAATCGTACACGGGCTGATTCTGAACGTTGCGCCCCAGGAACCACTCGAAGGCCGCGCGCGCGAGCTCGAGCCAGCGCTCATCGCGCATAACTATGAAAGCATCCGCGTACGCCTCGGTGAGAGACGCCGCCTCGATCGGGAGCTGGTTGAACCTCGCCCGCTCGCCCCCCCGCGGGTGCCAGCCCTGGTCACCGACCAGATCAAAAAACCCGTCGTGGTAGCACATTTTCGTCAAAAATTCGAGGCTCTCTAGCGCGACGTCACGGTATCGCGGCGCCCTCGTCGCCCGGAACGCCAGCAGGAGCGCCCGGGGAATCAGGCCGTTCGCGTACGCGAGGGTATCCTCGAACCACTCCCACCCTTCACCGGCTACGCGTTCATAGGTCTCCACGAGAGTGGCCGCCATCTTTTCAAGCGCCGAGCTCGCCAGGCTCGCCCCCGGGAAGCGTGTCAGGTAATGGTAGCAACCGCATAGCGCGTATGCCGTAGCGCGCGGGTAAGATAATTGCAACTCCTTGAGCGCCTCATCAAACATCAGTTTCGCGAACGAGACTATGCCTTCGTCCGGCTCAACCGCGATGGTGAGGCCCAGGCCAGCCATCGCCTTGCCCTGGCACTCCTGCCCGCCCACCTCATCCGCGTAGGATCTGTCGTAGTTGAGACGGTTGTGAAACGCGCCGTCCGGTCTCTGCATGTAACGGAGCAACCCAAGATAGACGCGGGAGAGTTCCCGGCTCGTCCTGTCATCCGTCTGCGCGCGTGAGAGCACCGTCGCGGCGAGCGCGAGGGCGTTGTCCTCTGTAGCGTAACCACTCGAGCGGTCGGGAATGTCGAAGTGCGTCGCATGGATGATGCCGGCGCCGTCAGTGAGCCTGACCAGATGATCCAACCGCGGGCGCGGCAGATCCCGCAGTTGCACGACCTTCCGGGGAACCTCAACGGGCGGCGGCGCAACTTTTCTCCCGGCGAGAACGTGCTCAAACAGGCTAACGTACTCCCTCGACACCTCACGCCAGATCATCTTTCGGCCGAAGGCGTAAGTCTTCTCGCGCATCTCACTGGTGCGCGCGGGATCGGAGAGCAACCCGATCGCCGCCTGTGATATAGCCCGCGAATCCTCCACGGGCACTATGACCCCCCGATCGTTTGAAAGTAGCTCGACCGCGTAGAAATAAGGCGTGGAGATTATCGGCTTTCCAAGGCCTATCGCGTAGGCGAGCGTCCCGGAAATTATCTGGTTCATGTCCAGGTAGGGCGTAACGTATATGTCACAACTCGCGAGAAAGCGGGTCAGCTCCTCGAGCGTCACAAATCTGTCGTAGAAGATGACGTTGTCCTTGACCCCCAGCTCGCGCGCGAGTCTCTTGAGGAAAAAGCGATACTTCTCTCCCTCCTTTTGCTTGTGCGGCGGATGCGTCGCGCCGAGCACTACATAGACCGCCCGCGGGTCTTGCTCCACTATGGCGGGCATAGCCGCGATCATGTGCTCGATCCCTTTCCGCGGGTGAAGGAGCCCGAACGTCAGAAGAACCGTTCTCCCCTGGAGCCCCCAGCGCTTTTTGTAGTCGTTGGAGTTCGCAAACGGCATGTCCGGCACGCCGTGGTGTATGAGGTGAACCTTCTCCCTCGGAACGCCGTAATGCTCTTCGAGGAAGTCGATGGACTTCAGGCTCATCACAACGACGGCGTCGGAGAGGGCGCAAACCTGGATCAGTGCCTCTCTCCTCTCCGGATCGGGGTCGGGCAGCACCGTGTGGAGCGTAGCGACAACAGGCTTTTCCAGATCGCGCAGAAGGTCGGTTATATAGATGCCGCGGGATCCGCCGAAGATGCCGAACTCGTGCTGGAGACAGACGATGTCCACCTCTGACAGGTTTATATAATCCGCCGCCCTGGGGTAATCGTCAGAGTCATTTGCCAGCACCTCGAAACGAACCATTGGCGGGTAGTTGTACCCTTGAGGCCGGTCGTTCATGGCCACGACGAACACGTCGGACGCCGGGCCGAGCGCGGAGGATACCCATGTCGCCACATCGGTAGTGAACGTCGCGAGCCCGCACTGCCTGGGGATGTAGTTCCCGATAAAGGCCGCGTTCATCGCGCTTTTTCGCAGCAGGGGAGGCTTTTTTCTTTTCATGTCGCAAGTCCCGTGATTGACATCGCGCTTCAACCGCAAAGTTTATTCTATCACGGAAAAATCGGCTCGAATCACAGCGATTTGTTGACAAT
>PHEX01000061.1 GCA_002843005.1 Candidatus Anoxymicrobium japonicum
TATCTGGTTCCGGAGTCTAGCACAGCAAAAAAGTAAACGCAACTTAACTTTGGGGTCAGGCACCGTCCCCCTCTACGCAGTAAAGGTAGACGGTGCCTGACCCCTCTGGACAGACGATCGACTTTAAAAAAAAGACTTGCCCCCAAAGTTAAGTTGCAAGTGAGCGAAGCAGGGCGAGGTCGTCGGGTGAACCCGGCGCGTCGTGCGGCAACTCGACGATTGCCGGCAGGTGAGCGAGCGCCTCGTGGTTCACCATATAGCGGAAAGCCTCGAGCCCTATCTCTCCCTGCCCGATGTGCGCGTGCCGGTCCAGGCGCGAGCCCAGACGTGAGGTGGTGTCGTTCATGTGAATAACGCGAAGCCGGTCGAGCCCGAGAAATCGTTCCATTTCTTCGACCATAGCGTCTATTCCCGCGGCCGTGCGAATGTCGTACCCCGAAGCGTACACGTGGCAGGTGTCCAGGCAAAATCCGAGCCTTTCCGGCCGCTCCGTAATATCAAACATACGGCCAAGCTGTTCAAAAGTGCCGCCCATCGAAGTGCCAGCGCCGGCGGTCGTCTCGAGCAGCAGCATCGCGGGGCCTGTGTGCCGCATCAAGCATTGCTTGATTGCCTCCGCGATCCTCGCAAGCCCGAAATCTTCTCCCTCGCCTTTGTGGTTGCCTGTATGCGTTATGACTCCCATGGCGCCGAGACGGTCGGCTTTTTCGAGCGAACTGACAAGCGCGGATATAGAACGGTCAAAGACGGAGACCAAAGGCGCAGCCATGTTGACCAGGTATATCGAATGCAGCACGACCGGGTCGATGTCGGCGAGCGAGCGCGCCTCCTTGAACTTACGGGCGTCCTCGTCCGAAACAGGGGTCGTTCCCCACTGCCGCGGGCTTCCGGGGAACATCTGGATTGTGTCGCACTTCGCGTCAATGCCATTCGCGATAGCGGAAACAGGTGGGCCGCTCACCCGCACGTGGTATCCGAAACGCATCGCCACCCCTTCACATCTTTTCGGGCGCGGACACGCCGAGGAGACCAAGGACTATCTCGAGTATCTGGCGCGTTCCGCGGATCGCGAATATCCGAGCGCGGGTCATTCCGGCGTTGTCGGTTACGACCCGGCAATCGCGGTAGAAAGCGTGAAACGCGGCGGCAAGCTCCTCCGCGTAACCTGTCAGCCTGTGGGGCGCCCGGTGCTCGGCGCAGAACTCCACTATCTCCTCGAGTTCCGCGAGCTTACCAAGCAGATCCATCTCGGACTCGCTCTCGAGGGTGTTCAGATCCTCGAGGGAGGGATCCGACATGTCGGCGCCGGCTTCCATCGCGTACTTGAGGATGCTGCATATCCTCGCGTGCGCATATTGGACGTAATAGACCGGGTTCTCCGGAGACTTTTTCCTGGCAAGCTCGATGTCGAAATCAAGCGGCGAGTCGGCGGAGCGTTGCAGGAAAAAATAGCGCGCGGCGTCGTTTCCAACTTCGTCTAAGAGCTCGTCGAGCGTAACTATGTCGCCGGTGCGCTTCGACATCGTTACCTGCTCGCTCGCGCGGAAGAGCTTGACCAACTGGCCGAGAACCACCTCCAGGCGCCGGGCGTCAAACCCCATCGCGTCCATCGAGGCTTTCATCCTCGGGATGTATCCGTGGTGATCCGCGCCCCAAATATCTATGACCAGATCGAAACCTCTCAACATCTTGTCGCGGTGATACGCTATGTCTGAAGCGAAGTAGGTCGGCTCGCCGTTCGAGCGCACCAGAACCCTGTCCTTCTCATCGCCGTAATCGGTAGTGCGCAGCCACAGCGCGCCATTTTCCCTGTAAGCTTTGCCACTCCCCTCGAGATCGGAGAGAACTTGCTCGACCTCCCCTTTTCGGAACAGCTCGCGCTCGCTGAACCAGATGTCAAATGTTACGCCCATGCGCTCGAGAGTGTGCCCGATTGAGGCGAGCATCGTCGGGTACTCCATCTCGATGAAGCGGGCAACGCGCTCCTCCTCGGAAAGACTCGCGAACGTCAAGGCGTGCTCGGCGACTATGCGCCGCGCGATTTCCACAACGTACTGTCCGCGGTAACCATCTAAGGGGAACTCGGCCGCCTCACCCAGCGCCTCGAGGTATCGAGCCGAGATAGAGCGCCCGAAGTTCTCCACCTGCGTGCCGTAGTCGTTGATGTAATACTCTCGATCGACATCGTAACCGGCGTGGCTCATCACATTCGCCAGCGAGTCGCCCAGCGCGGCCCACCTTCCGTGTCCAACGTGCAGGGGCCCGACAGGGTTCGCGCTCACGAACTCCACCTGGACCTTGCGACCGCCGCCTATCCTGGATGCGCCAAAGAGAGCGCCTTTCTCCTCGATCTCAAAGAGGATGCCGCGCGTGAATCCGGGAGTGAGATGAAAGTTGATGAAACCGGGGCCGGCGATCTGGACGTCGGATATCACTTCCGGCGCCTCTGGCAGAGCTTCGGTTATGATACGCGCGACCTCTCGCGGGTTCGCGCCTGTCTTGCTGGCATGCGCGAGCGCGATGTTGGTCGCCCAGTCACCGTGTTCTTTCCGCCTGGGGCGGTCGAGTTCGATGTTGCCGGCATCGACTTCAGGCAACTTGCGCTCGGCAATAGCGCGCTCAAGCGCTTCTTTTAGTAATTCTGTGATCTGTTCCCTGGACATAAGTTAATTATGTCATAAGCCATGGATCCGGCCTCCCGCCGAACTACTCCACCGGTGTGTTCCGCTTCTCCTCCAGCGTTAATTCGACCGTCTTCTTCGAGCCGCCGGAGTGATATGTCACGCTGATCTTGTCGCCGACCTTGTGGGATCGAACCGTGCTAATGACGTCATCCATGGATTTGACCGGCTTGCCATCTATCTGAACGATGATGTCTCCCGTTTTGATTTTCGCTTTGTCCGCCGGACTATCGGGCACCACGCGCGTCACGTATGCGCCTTTGCTCACAGGCAGGTTGTACTGGGTCGCGATGCTCTCGCTTATAGTTTGCCCGAGCACTCCAATATACGGGTGCGATATCGACCTGCCGGCGATCAGGTCATCCGCGACTTTTTTAGCGGTGTTGACGGGGATAGCGAACCCGAGACCTTCGGAACCGCCTGAAGTGCTTGCGATGAGCGTATTGACCCCGATCAGCTTCCCGCTCGCGTCACACAACGCTCCTCCCGAATTACCCGGATTGATAGGAGCGTCAGTTTGAATCAGGTCGATCAGCACGTTTTGATTACCGTTTAACGAACTCGTCCCCAGCGTGCGGTGCAGGGCGCTGACCACGCCCGCCGTCACCGTTTGCTCAAATCCAAGAGGGCTCCCGACCACGACCGCAAGCTGCCCGACGACGAGTTTGTCAGAATCTCCTATCGCTATTGCCGGGAGGCCGGTCTTGTCTATCTTGACGACCGCAATATCGTTATCCGGATCCGCCCCGACCTTCTTGCCCTTGAACTCCTCCCCGCTGGCAAGGGTGACTGTGATGTCCTGGGCGTCGCTCACAACGTGGTTGTTGGTGAGAATGTAGCCGTTCGCCGAGTATATGACCCCTGATCCTGTGCCTTCCTGAACCCGTGGGGAGAAAAACGGAAACATCGTTTCTTGTGGAGTGGATTTCGTGTCGATATTGACGACCGCCGGCGTTACCTTGCTGGCGACCCCGGACACATTTGTAGCGCCCTGCGTAGGGCTCACGACGTTTATCTTATTTGCTGAAACACCGGAACTCTCGCCGACACCGACACTCTTGACTTTGCCGCGAACCAGATCGTAAGGGTTGACCCCAAAGATCGCGGGCATGACGAGCAAGACCAGAAGCGCGCCTGTGATGCCTGCTGCTATTGACGCCAGCAACACCGGACCCCAAATGCGCTTGCGCCGTGGCGCCACGGGTTTCGGCAGCGGAGGAGTTATCTTGCCCGGCGGTGCCTGTTTTTCGTTTCCGTTCATGTCCAATCCTCCTTGTGCGTTCAAGAGCGTTCTCATATACTCGAAACAGGATTTTATCGCATAATATCGCACAGTCTCAAGGTGTCGTCGCGCTTTGTCCGGATTGATAAGCACAGTTCATTAGACGTGAGAAACGTCAGGAGGTTACATGAGCAAAAAGAGCAAAAATGAGCAAATGGCCGAACAGATGCCCGGGCCACATGAACACCAGGGCCCCTTTGAAAAATCCGCTCCGATCAAGGTAAGCCTTGGCATCTACATATTGAGTCTGTTGCTGGTGGCTGTTACGGTGTTTGTCCTTATGCTGACGCAGTATTTGTCCGGCTACCGCAGTAACTACAATCTCTCGCGGGTTGTCAATAACGCGGATGTGAAAATAACCGTAAGCATACCGATGGCGGAGACGGAAACGCGCAAGGAGAACCCGTTCACCAAAGAACAGAGAGACAGGGTGGCGAAATTGCTCGAGGACATGGGCGCCAAAAGCGCGAACGTGAGAATTGACCCGCAGTAACGATTTGGCGTCAGAGAGGTTGAAATCAGTTGTCAGAGCGAACAAGAGATGTCGCGATCATTGGCGGTGGCCCGGCGGGGTTGACCGCCGGAATATATCTGAGCCGTGGAAAGATCGACGCCATTCTTCTCGAGCAGAAGTTGCCTGGAGGCACGGCGGCTATGTCACCTTTAATCGAGAACTACCCTGGATTTCCACAAGGCATATCCGGGATAGAGCTCACGGAGCGAATGAAGCGGCAGGCTGATCGCTTCGAGCTCCAGATGAAGACGTTCGCGCATGTGACGCGCGTGGCGCTGGACACGGGAACGCCGGTCATAACCCTCGAGGACGGCGAGATCAGGGCGAACTCCGTGATAATCGCGACCGGCCAGAGTCCACGCAAGATAGGTATTCCCGGCGAGGAAGAGTACGCGGGGCGGGGCGTCTCTTACTGCGCTACCTGTGATGGCCCTCTTTTTAAGGACAAAGTCGTGATGGTCATCGGCGGCGGGGACGCGGCGGTCGGGGAAGCGTTGCACCTTTCAAAGTTCGCGAGCAAGGTCATTCTTGTGCACCGCCGTGACGAACTGCGCGCTTCCGCGTATCTCGAGGAGCGCGCGTCGCGTGAGCCGAATCTCGAATTCATGTGGAACTCGGAGATCACCGAAATCAAGGGCGACCAGATTGTCAGAACGGCGACCATCAGCGACAACGTGACTGGCGCGCGCGCGGAAGTTCCGGTGGCGGGAATATTCTTCTACGCCGGCAACACGCCAAACACCGAATTTCTGGCGGGAGTAGTCGAGTTGGACGAGGCAGGCTACGTGGTCACCGGCGAGAATCTGGAGACGAGCGTCCCGGGCGTATTCGCGGCGGGCGACGCCCGGGCCGGCAGTTGGAAGCAAATCATCGTATCCGCGGCTGAAGGCGCGCTTGCTTCACAGGGGGCTCAGCGCTACCTCGAAACCATCGGCGCGAAGAAAGCGTACGAGGGAGGTCACTGATGATCATCGCCGTTGTTGATGGAATGGGCGGCAGCATTGGCACACAGATCGTTTTGCGTCTACGGCAGTCGCTCCCTGAGGACGCCGAGGTAATCGCGCTTGGCGCCAACGCGATCGCGACAGGCAGCATGATGAAGGCCAAAGCGACGCGCGGCGCCACCGGCGAGAACGCCGTGAGGGTCTCGATAGGTGAAGCCGAGATTATCATGGGTTCACTTTCTATTGTCGTTCCCAACTCCATGATGGGAGAAATAACACCCACAATGGCCACCGCAATCGCGTCGGCGCCCGGCCGCAAGGTTCTTCTCCCGATATCGAACCCGCCCATCGACCTGCTCGGCACAAACAAAAAACCGTTGCAGGCGCTCATCGGGGAAGCAATGCTGTTGGTGCGAAGCATCTACGGATTGCCGCCAGAATCCAGGGAAAACGCATAATGGGATCAAACCAAAATATGCGTTTTCAAGCAAGGCGAGTGGGAGTCTTCCCCGATCGAGGTTCGAATGCCAGGATATCTATGGGACGGAGCACCAGGGAGGAAACAGATGTGTGAGGCAATCGTGTACGTGGTAAAGGACGGCGCCAGGCAACGATTGATGGATAACGTCGTCACTATCCGGCCTGAAGGAGACGGCCTTTTGTTGACCGACCTCTTCGGCGAACAGAAGTTGATAACCGCAAGCGTCGAGACCATCGACCTGATGAACCACGAGATACTCCTGAAGTAGCGCGTGATTGTGTTATTCTAGTCTTCCAGCTTATTTCTTTGGGGGAGGCAGTTGAACGATTTCGTTTATAAAGACGGCGTGCTCTACTGCGAAGATATTCGGGTCTCGGATATTGCCGCCAGGATAGGAACGCCATTCTATCTGTATAGCAAAAATACTTTCACGTCGCACGTCAAGGCAATCGACCAGGCTTTCAACGATCTATCGCATCTCGTCTGCTACTCCGTCAAGGCGAACAGCAACGTCGCTATCCTGCGGATGATGGCAAGCGAGGGCGCCGGCGCCGATGTCGTATCCGGTGGCGAGCTCTACCGCGCGCTCAAGGGCGGCGTTGAGGCAAGCAAGATCGTTTTCGCCGGTCTGGGCAAGACAGCCGACGAGATCGAGTACGCTCTCAAAGAGGGCATACTCATGTTCAATGCGGAGTCCAGCCAGGAGCTGATGCTCATCAACGAGGTTGCCGTAAAGATGGGCACGCAGGCGCCCGTCGCGTTGCGTGTCAACCCGGACGTGGATCCGAAGACGCACCCGTACATCGCCACCGGACTCAAAAACAGCAAGTTCGGCATCCCTTTGAAAGAAGCCATGGCCGAATACGAGGTCTCGCAGAAGTTGCCCGGCCTGAACCCCATTGGCGTCCACCAGCATCTCGGCTCCCAGATACTCGAATCCGCGCCGTTCGAGAGTAGCCTGAAAAAAATCGCGAATCTTGCCAGGAGCCTCAAGGTCCTCGGCATGGATATCCGCTATATAAACATTGGCGGCGGCTTCGGCATCCAGTATACCGACGAGGAAACGTTTACCCCGGAGCAGTTCGCGTCCGCGATCGTACCGCTTCTCAGCAACTCCGGCTGCTCTATTATCATGGAGGTCGGCCGCATGATAGCCGGCAACGCCGGTATACTCGTGACTAAAGTGTTGTTCAACAAGCAAAACGAGGGGAAAAAGTTTGTGGTCGTCGATGCCGCCATGAACGATCTTCTCAGGCCCAGTTTGTATCAGGCGGAGCACCGCATCGGCCCGGTCGTCTACCGCGACGGCGCGCGTGAGGAAAAAGTGGATGTGGTCGGACCCATATGCGAGTCGAGCGACTTTCTTGCGCAGGATCGCTTGATCCACGAGGTTCAATCGGGGGATTTGCTGGCAGTGTTTACCGCCGGCGCCTACGGGTTCTCGATGTCCTCCAACTATAACTCCAGGAAGCGCGTTCCCGAGGTGCTGGTGTCGGGCAAAAAAGCGTACGTCATCAGACGCAGGGAAACCCACGAGGATCTGATCCGCGGCGAGGCTATCCCGCAGGATCTCTAAGTGGTTACCAGCAGTAACGGTAAAGACAAACGCAACACCTGGGGTCGGGCCCCAACGCAACACATGCCGCAGGAAAAAACTCGAGTTGACGTTGTTGACATCGGCTGTGACCTGGATGGGGCGGTTACGCGAATTATGGACGCGGGCGGCGTGGGCGATATTATTCGTGACAGGCCGGACGAGTGCTACATCAAAGTGAACGCGATCGATTTCAAGCCATACGTTTACACAAGCCTCGACGTGACGGCTTCGGTCATCGATTACTGCAAGAGGGCCGGCGCACGGCGCGTTTTCTTGATGGACAACTCGACGCAGAGCAACTTCACGCGCCTGGTCTTCGAGATCGCGGGGTTCAGAGGGCTCGCGGCGGAACACGGCGCCAAACCTCTTTACCTGGATGAAGGTCGCGAGGCGAAGATTCGCCTGCCTCACATGGGCTACGACGTGCGTGTATCGAAGCGCGTTAAGCACATCATCGAGCACAGGGATTGTGTCACCTACATCAACGTTCCGAAGCTCAAGACCCATTCGATGACTGTCATGACAGCGGGCATCAAGAACCAGTACGGGTTTGTCGCGCACCGCGACCGCTCATTGGACCATAATTTCAATTTGCACAGAAAGCTGGCCGACGTGTATAGCGTGATACAGCCCGATTTCACACTTGTTGACGGGAGTATCGTCACAATTTACGGGCACTACCCGCTGGAAACGCTTCACGAGAAAACGCTTGTGCCGTTGAACATTCTTGTTGGTGGACGCGATACTGTGGCGGTGGACACAGTGTGCGCCCGCATTCTCGGCTACGATGTCGACGAGATCCGTCACCTCGCGGAGGCGCGCGACATGGGGTTGGGATGCGCGAACCTCGACAGCATCAAAGTCAAGGGCGAGCCGCTCTCGAGGTTCAATCAGAAATACCCGTATCAGCTTTATGACGCCTTCCCGCGCGACGTCGCGGTGATCCACGGGACGGATCAGAACTGCCCTGAGGGGTGCAACACCAACACGCTTGCGGTGCTCCAGATGCTTTACCTGGACTTCAACGGCAAAGGCGATTTTACCATCATCATGGGGAAGGGCTTTGACAGAAAGCAAATTGACGCTATCGAGGGGCGCGTGCTGATCGCCGGCCCGTGCGCGTACGACGAGACGGCTGAGCGCCTGATCGACAGACTCGGACGCTCGCGGGTATCGTTCACCCGCGAATGCAACGACCTGGCGTCAACAGCCGGGGCGCTTGCGAAACTAATGAAGGTGAGTCCGCGCAAGATGGTGCCGCTGAACCTGTTGAAGTCAGCGCGGTTGCTCGCGCAAGCCCGGCTCCACGGGTCGAAAGCGCGCATCCCACGACTCATTCGTTAACACTCTCTCTACGTGGAGATTTCATTGCCGCCACACGACAGCCTTTTCAAACAGAGACGCAGGAAAGCCACGGAGGTGGAACACAGACTTTCCGTGGAAATAGGGATGAGACTCCCGCCGGCGTCAGAGCGCCGCGACATCGTTCACGAACTCATCCACGCGATTCTCTCTCAGAACACCTCTCGCAAGAACTACGATCTGGCTTATCAACGCTTGATGGACGTGTTCCCCGACATTAACGCGCTTGGCGAAGCGCCCGTGGCGGCAATCGAACTTGCCATCCGTTCGTGCGGCCTGTCGCGGCAGAAATCGAGCGCTATCAAGGCGATCCTGGCGGCGGCGTTCTTGAAGCGTGGCGACTATTCCCTGGAGTTCGTTCGCGACATGAAAGTGCGGCAAGCCCGCGACTATCTCACGTCACTGACCGGTGTAGGGCCGAAGACGGCATCGGTTGTGCTCATGTTCGCCGACGGGAGAGGTGTGATGCCTGTGGATACTCACGTTTTAAGAACATCTAAAAGGCTCGGGCTCATCGACGAGAAAACTACCGCCGCACAAGCGCAGTCACAACTCGAGGCCCTGGTACCGCCGGCGAAGCGACCGGGCATGCACCTCAATCTTGTCCGGCTCGGGCGCGAGATTTGCCACGTGAGAGCGCCACGCCACGACATCTGTCCCGTCAACATGCTGTGCGAAAAGGCATAATGGGGTCAAACCAAAATATGCGTTTTGCAACAGATAAATGATGGGAGCGCCCATAAAAACGCATATTTTGGTTTGACCCCATTATGCCTTTTTGCGTTCATAAGAGTGAATATTTTAAAATCAAGTTGGAACTATCATGATCGCAAGTACCGCACGCGAGGATAACATGACCCGGATCGCCAAAACCCTGTCGAAACAACGCGAC
>PHEX01000062.1 GCA_002843005.1 Candidatus Anoxymicrobium japonicum
GTTCTGGTCGCTGATACAACAACCGGAATATAGGGGGAGAATGCCGTTATGGCAAGGTTTGTTGGGGTTCAGTCACCCACCGATTTGTGTGAGGACCCATTAAAGATTTCCGTAGAACCAGCATAACCGTAAGTCCATATGAGTGACCCGGCATCATATCCCTTGTTCCTGCAGTTTGTGAGAAAATTCCTGGTGGCATCATTTTGAAGAGTGTCGTCCCAACTGGTATTTTGCTTTTGTCCGTATTCCCCGAGAATCGCGGGTTTGTCCAGATTAAGGGTGGAGTACTCAGGAATATATCCGGCACTGTCGTAAACATGGAAATCGTAAAAGTCGAGGCCGAGGCCGCTGAACTTCCCGTTCATGACGTTATTCCAATCGTGCCATCCGGAGGTGCTCGTGACCTGACGGGTCGCGTCAGCGGATTTGATTTTCGTAACTGTACCTAAGATGAAAGATCTCATTGTGTCCCATGACACGCCGGGGCCGATAATGTTTCCATCAGCCCCGGTCACAGCGCCTTCACACTCATTTATCACGTCAAAGGCGTATATCTGACTCTCGCCTTTGAACGCGGCGGCAAGGGGCCCGACGGCGTTGTTCAAGTAGGTCGCTCGTTTCCCCGGATCCTGAATAATGTTGATCAGCCTGTTTCTCAGCGTCTGATGATCCGCGCTTAAGGGAAATTCGAACGAGTTCACGTCGCAACCGTTTAACAGTGTGAGATATAGTTGAATGTTATTCGCCTTCGCTATCGCGATCGTGTCACGGAGATTTGTGATGAGAGTCGCGTCAAGTCCCGATACGTTATCGCCGCTATCAAATTTCAATCCCTCGAGATTTTCAAAAAGCCATATCCTGACGATATTCAAATTCATTTTTCTCATATCTTGAAAGTACTTTTGCATGTGAGAATGGTTATAGGAACACCCCCAGTTGAACAGGAAGTTGGTGCCAATGTCATGACCGTACTGACCGTCCAGCCAGGCAAGGTTTGCCCCGTGCAACCTCGAGGAAGTCGAAGCGGCGGCAACTTTTGATGCCGGCGATAGCGAAACGAGGCCGGCGATAAGGAGCAGCGTCATCGTCATAACTATAAGAGCGCGTGTCTTTCGCTTCATATTAATGTTCTCCCCAAATATCAAGTATCGAACGCGGCGCGATAAAAACTGAAGCGGACGTTCGGGTGGCCGGCGAGCAACGACATCGGAACCGAACTGTCGGCGATGCCCTTTGATACCATCAGCGCGGTGAGCCTCATCCCGAACGGGTTGTCGTCCATGCCAGCCTGCCATATCGAAACGCGCTCCGCTTTCCAGCTCTCGACCGGCCCCACTGTTGCCGCCCGCGCCGGCACCGCCGTGACGTTTCCGCCGGTCAACGCGCGCGCGTTTTGCGTCACCGTCGCCGGGTGCAATTCGACGACCCTGGTCGCGAGACGGAGATACTCTTCGACTGACGGTGGCTCATCTAAGTATGCCCCTTCCCGCCGGAACGGGTCGTTGAACGCCCAGTGCTTGACGTCGCCCTGCCCGCCCTGCATGACCACGCACCGAACTTCATCGAAGCTCCTGCTGTACGCGTCGAGGTCGCCGACGGGAAAGAGCATCTGGCTGTCCGGCATCCTCAAGCGAGGCTCGATGCGGTCGAAACAAAGCTCCCTGTCTTTCCTCGCGAAAGAGAGCTGGTGCGACAACTGTACCGACCGGCCATTCTCCATCCACTCGTCCATGCCCCAGAAGTACGCGTTGTGAAGTTCGAGGTGAAGGCTGTTGACCAGTTGCGCCACAAGCGGCAACTGCGCCGTTGGCCCGATCGGCCCGCATATTCCCGCCGGATTATCCGGCGTCGCCTGTCTCCACGCTTCGATGTACTCGAGCGCTTCCGCGAGATAAAACTCCTCGAGGGTGTCGTAAAACACCACATCAAAGCCGGGCCTCGAAAGCGACGCCAGGTCCTGTTGGGTGAGCCGCGCCGCGTCGCTGAGTATCTCGCGATCGAGCGTCGTATAATCCCACCATCCCGGAGCTATCAGGCTGTCCGGCCTTGCCACAGTTCAGTCCTCCCAAATGTTCTAACATTAGACGTTGGGGATCAGGTACCGTCTACCCCAGAATATCGCTCAATGGATCCTCATCGCTACGACTGTACCCGATGTGATTGTGCCTCATCCACCCCTCCGCATACGTGAAGCGGCCGGACATTTCGCCGAGTTCGCGGCACATCTCGTCCATGGCGCCGATATACGAGCCGACGCCCTGGCTCGCGTCCAGCCACTCGCCCTGCGTGCGGTGCATGGCAAGCATCAAGCGCTTCCTGTCCATGACACGCGAGACGTCCACGTACTGCCCTGGCATGACGACGCGTCGCGTCCAATCTCGCAACCCGTACGGCATCGCGTGGTAGATAACGGTCTCGCCATCCCACCGTGGCACGGGCGGCTCTGTCTTGAAGTTCGGCATGCCTCTCGCGAACGCCGCCATCGTGAGCAGCCTCGCCGTATTCAAGTGATCCTCCATGTAGTCAAATAACGAAGGAACCAGCATTATGTCCGGCTTGATGTCGCGCACCACCGCCGCCACTTTAGCCAGCAGTTCCGCGGAAAAGAATATCGCCATGTCGTCGGCAACCGGAGCGTGCCATACCGCGCCGGCTTCGAGCGCCGACGCTTTCGCCTCCTCTGAGCGCAGATGGATTATCTCATCGCGTCCATGAGTCAAAGTGCCGCAACAGCCGTTGGCGATGTTCCACATGTGGAGGACGGCGCCACGTTCCTTTAAGAGCAGCACGGTGCCCGCCATCATGAACTCGATGTCGTCGGGGTGCGCGCCGGCGGCCAGGACTGTCACCATTTTGTTCTGTTGTGCCGTCATGCGTGTTTTCCTTTTTCTAGGGATCACTCAATGATACAACAGGAGTAAACACGATTTCCGTCTACCTTTACTGCGTAGAGGGGTCAGGCACCGTCTACCGCTAAAGCGGTAGACGGTGCCTGACCCCCGAGGAAGTACAGCACGGCTTCTTTGACCTTTTGGCCGGTGCACGTCTCGAACGCGCGCGCATAGAGCCTGATCTGCGGCGCGTATTTCGATGCGGCAACCGACAGGTCGCCGTCCGGCCCCGCGGCATCCGTCTTGTAATCGACGATGACCCATCCTCCGTCCTCGAGAAAAGCAAGGTCTATCGAACCGCGCACTAAGTTTCTCCCGTCGGGAAGATGGAAAGTCGCCTCGCTCAGGCGCTTGTCAGCGTTCAGGGCGCGTTTCCATATGTCGGAGGTCATGACTACTTTTACCGTGTCGACGAGGTCGCCTTGCCTCGTCGGATCGATGCCGGCTTTCAACAGTGCGGTCTTCGCGTAATTCTCGAGATACGCGTCATTATTTCTCATGACCAGATCCAGAACCTGGTGCACGGCCTCGCCCCACTTGACTCCGTGCTCGCCTTCGGGAACCCTGGCGGTCGCTCCCGCCTGAACCTCAAGCGATGCCGCCCCGTGGTATTCCCCCGATAGCGCAAGCTCTTTGGCGGCGCGCACGCTGTATGTCGTCTCGCGGGCCGCCGCCATCCGGGACTCAACGGCCAGAGTTGCTTGCTCGACCGCCGCCGGTGAAACGGCGGAGGCGGCGTGACGCAACCCCCCGATTTTCCCGGGGTCGGCAAGTGCCGGCTCGCTGTCAACAAACGGTCCCAGTTCGTTCCATATGCTGTTGCCCTTTCCGTTGTCCTGCCTGGTCACCACGAGCATCGATTCGGCGCGCGTTGCCGCCACGTAACGCAAGCGGGTCTTCTCCGCATCTGAGAATCGGCCCTCTATCTCTTTGAGGTCATCCCACCCCTCAGGCGCTGCCCTCAGCGTTGGGCTATAGGTCGTCTTCTTGTAGATGCCCATGTAGCCGAGGACTTCGCTGTCCTCGAGCCGATCGACATATGTGTCTATTGTGCCGCTCATGGACGTCTTGTGGCTTGCCAGAAACACCACCGGGGCCTGCAGCCCCTTGGCCTTGTGAAGGTTCAATATCCGGACGGCGGGGGCGGTCTCGGGCAGTGCGGAGATGCCGTCGAGGTTGTCTGAGCCGCCGGCACCCGCAACCATGTCTCCCAGGAAACCGATGAGATCCGCGGTCGTTGGCAGCGTGTCCTGCGCGGCTCGAAGCAATTCGCACGCTCTGGCAACACTGCCCGCCTGAACATCTCCACCTTCCCTTGATGCCGCCAGCGCCATCAGTCCCAGGTGCGCAACGATGCGTTCGATAGCGGCAACTGGCGGCATCTTCTGGAGCCACCGGGAGTACTGTTTGAGCCTGTCGAAAGCGTCGCGGATGGCTTCCGCGCGCTCAGGCGCGAGCGATGTAAAATCCCCCTCGCCCCCCTTGTCAGGGGGGTAACACCCCTCCGGTACCCCGGAGTTATAGTCGAACCTGCCCCCGGCGGCCTTGAAAGCATAGAGCGCGGCGTCACTGATCCCAAACAGCTCGCTCCTCAAAGCCCCGAGAAGCGCCACCGGGTTGTCCGGCTGTGTCACCGCGTCCAGGCAGGTGTGCAGGAGGCGCAGCTCCCACACTTCACTCAGGGTTGTTCCTCCGGAGACCTGATGCGGTATGCCGTACTGCTGCAACTTGCGAGCGTACACGGACAGCGCGCTCTTATTGAAAGCGATTATCATGAAGTCGCCAGGGGTGACCGGCGTCGCGGCGTCTTCTCCAGGATGGGTGATTGTGGCGCCACGGCTTACGGCGCTCGCGATAGCGCGTGCTATCAGGTCGGCCTCATATTCCAGTCCGGCGGCGCCAGAGTTTCCTTTGCACAAGTCCGAGGGAACCGGCAGGATCCTGATTCCTGACAGGTCGCTCGCCTGCGAGGGGGCTCTGCCTTTGCGCAAGCGTACATACGCCGGGGACTCGTCCGTGGCAAGGCGCGGAAAGCACCCCTCAAAAGCCATGTTGGTCCAATCAATCAATTCGCCGGTTGCCCTGAAGTTGGCCGAGAACTCCAGCACCCTGCCGTTATCTTTGATTATGTTCTTGACGTCGTTATAGGTGACGATGTCCGCGCGCCGGAACCTGTAGATGGACTGTTTCGGGTCGCCCACGACGAACAGAGAGCCCGCCCGCGGGATGCACCTTTTCCACTCGCGCTCGCCGGGGTCGGTCGCCGTCAGGTAAAGCATGATCTGCGCCTGGATGGGATCCGTGTCCTGAAACTCGTCCACCAAAAGGTGCGTAAAACGGCGAGCGAAATACTCTCGAATGTGCGGCTTGTCGCGGAGCAGATCCGCCGACTTCATCAGCAGATCCTGGAAGTTGAGCGCTCCCCGGTCGAGTCTCATGCTGTCGTATATCTCGCGCGCGTCGGCCAGCGCTGTTATCGCCACCCTGTATCGGATCTCCCGAACCGCACGCATGAAAGGCGCCGCGACCTCTTTTCTAAAGAGTTTCCACCTTGCCTGTTCCTTTTTGGCGAAATCGGCCCAGCCGCGCTTCTTCATTTCGGCGCTCATGCTCGGCGCGTCCCGGTCGAACTGTTCGAGGATATCGATGAGCCAGGGCACGTCGTCAGGATTGCCCCGGCGGACGAGCCATGCAAGCCGCTGATACTCCTCAAAGAGCCGCCTGCCGCCGCTGGGCGGAGGAGGATCGGGAGGGTAAGGACCCGATTCGCGCATGTGCTTCGCGTAGGCAAAGAGTTCTTGTGCGACCGGTTCGATCGGGGGCAGGTCTCTGGCCGGATCCGGCGTGGGCCACCTGTCAACGTCCGGGAAATCGGCAAAGCGCATGAAAGAGTTTCCCAGTTCGGAGATCGTCATGCCAGACCGGCGCAATTTGGGAAGGATGCCGCCGGGGTCGTTCGCGATGAGGCGGGCCGTGTACTCGGCCCAGGCCTGCAGGCGAAGACGGTTGTCCTCGTCCGGCTCTATCTCTTTGAAAGCGAGATCGACGCCAGCCTCGACCGGCCGCTCACGGAGAAGCTTTGCGCAGAAAGAGTGAATGGTGCCTATGAAACACTGATCGATGTTGGCGAGCGCGAGCGCGAGCCGCTCGCGATCCTGCCCCTCAGCCTGCGCGGTCACGGACTCCAAAGCGGCCTGGAACCTCGCGCGCAACTCGGCTGCGGCTTTGCGAGTGAACGTTACCGCCGCGAGCGTTGCGATGCTCTGGCAGTTGCCTCTCCGGAGCAGCTCGACCATGCGGTTCACCATACTGGCCGTCTTGCCGGTGCCGGCGGCGGCTTCGACTAATATGTTGATGCCAAGCTCACGAACGATCGCGTCTCGCTGCGCCTGGTCGCCCGGCGCCGCTGTGAATGTCGCGTCACTCATCGCGCGCCACCCGCGGTGTCTCCCGGCAGTGGCGCTATTTCTCGAAGAGCGCGATAAGGCTCGAGCGCCGCGTTGGCCAGGGTAGCGCACTTGCGATTGATCGCCTTCACGGTCGCGTCGATGTCTCCGAACGCCTGCGTATATTCGCTGTACTCGAGGTCTTTCGCGTCTGTCGTCATGGCGAAGCAACCACTCGACATCATGTCACAGAGGAGGGCTGCAAGGCCCAGGCCTTCCTGGAGCTCGTCCCTGTTCCACCCTTCGCGGCGCGCTTCGGTGGGGCCGGGGAATATATACTCGAAACGAACGACCTTTACGCCGTCGCCGTGCTTTTCGCGAAGCGCCATCTCGCCCAGCGCCGGGTACAGCGCTCCCTGCATGAAACGTCCGCGATCAAACGGCCCCTTCGAGTGGTATTTGCCGCTGCCGCCTGTCTTGTAATCGCAGACGACGTAATCGGCGCCATCGCCGTCCAGCACCCTGTCCAGGCGATCCAGCTTGCAGCGGACGCGGACGCTCTTGCCGTTGGGGAGCGCGACGGCGCACGCTTCGGCGACGTCGTAGGATGTGCCGTCGCGCTCGGGCGGAACCCCGATAGAAAGCTCACATGCCACCGGCGTTCGGCTCATGCCCAACGGCGCCTCCATTGAGAGAAACATCTCGGCGGCGCATGTGAGCCGGTCGCATTCCGCGATGAAGATGCCCGGATCCGGTGGAGGTGGTTTCTCAGCCTGCTTTTGCCGGACATAGCCATCGAGGATGCCCGCCAGCCTGTCCCTGTCGCGGTCGAAGGAAGGGGGTAGAAGACCCGCGGCGTCGAGCTCTCGCATGAAGTCGCAGAAGACGGCGTGCAGGAGGCTGCCTTGTTCCATCGGATCCAGCCATCTCGAGGGGTCTATCTCGAACTCCTCGGGCAGCTCGATTTCGAGGATGTGCTTGAAGAAGTACTCCATCGGGCATCTGGCGAAGGTCTCGAGGCGGCTCGGCGAAATTGCCGGCCCGTCGGGGGCTGTGCAATCGTTGGCCAACCCCGCCTCGGGCACGAAGCCATCGTATTCGGTGAACTCGTCGCTTGCCCGCGCATCTGTCGCCGCCAGTCCGCGTGACAGGTTCGCGAAGTTCTCGCCTATCATCTGTTTCGGATTTTCCACGGGGTTCCCCGCGCACATGCGCCATAGCCACCACTCCGTCATGTCGATGCAGCGGCCCTCCTTGCCGGGGGAGAAAGACGCCGGCGGGTCGGAGAATTTGATGCGCGTGACAGGTTCGCCGCCCACGCCGCGGCAAGCCGAGACAAGCGCACGGCTCGGAAACATCTCCCGGTCGTCGGTGAGGCTCCGGCAGCAGTAGCTCAACGTGACGCGGCCGCGCAATCGGGCGGTGAGACTGGTGAAACCTTGCGCCTTCATGTCGATGCGCCGGCCGGCGGTTGTGAGATCAGGCGACATGGCAACGCGCTCGGCGTCGAGGAGCAGCGGGTCTTGAAGCCCGGCGCCGGGGAAGCGCGTGTCGTCTATTCCTACGATGAAGGTGTTGGGCCTGCCGGAGTGTCCTCCCCTTTTGATGTTCGACACGTGGATGCACCCGGGCATCGGGCCCTGGCCGCCGACGCGGACACTCGCGGGCAGATTCGCCAGCCATGCCTCGATGTCGAAACCGGTCGAACCAACCTCGCAAAGGCACGTCTCGAGCTCGGAGATTTTGTCGAGGAGCGCCTCGCGGCAGTAGGCGTCCATTTCGCTTGTGGCGCGGACGATTTTCTCTAGAAAATAACGCGCGTGAGCAAGCCAGACTTTCTGCTCCTCAGCCGGATTCGGCGTGTGCGCTTTTATTTCGGCCATCAGAGCGGACAACATCCGCAGCCCGTCGAGACGCTTCGACAAATCTTTCTCCGCGCGTATCGCGCGCTCGAGCTCGTTCTGATAGCGGTTCAGGCCCGCGGCGATGGGAACCGCGCGCAGTATTGCGCCGAGCCTCGCGAAACTCAAGCCGCGTTCGCGAGCGCCGGGAATCTCGAGCAGGCCATCTGTAATCATGCGCACGATCGTCTGCTGAGGGTAGCCGCCGCGCATCCAGGCAAGCCACGCCTCGAGCGCCCGGCCCGGACGGGAATATCGCGCCGGGATGCCCTCGGCGAAGGTCACGGGAGGGGCCTCCGCGCCCTCATGCATCATTCTGACGGCAAGCTCGTAGAAGTGCTGGACGTAGGTCTCGGTGTCCGTGTGAACCACCTCAACCTCGTCGAGAGGGATGCTTTCTTCGACACAGCGCCGGAAAACCTCGCGGACTTCGTTGACTTCGCCAATCGCGTTGAAGACGGCGGGCGTGAGTTCTGTCGCCTGGCACGGACTGTCAACCGGCAGCGCCACGCGCGCGCCTTCCGGGAAGGCTTCGAGAAACGCGCTCTCGAGGCCGCGGAGCTCCTGTGAAATGTCATCGGGCACAAGGATGCGGAGATCGCCCGGCGTATCGGCCTCTTCCCGCAGGCGGTCCGCCGCGAGCGCCAACGCGCCGGGATAATCTGAGAGATTGTCCTCTCGCAAACGCTTTTCGAAAGCGCCGAGGACGGCCTTGATCTCAAGCCCTTTCTCTGCGACCTCGAAGGCGGAGGGAACAATGGATGCCGACTCTATGTCCGCCATTCTCAACTCGCCTACGGCGTTTGCGACGACGCGGGTCAACCCGGGACTCGGCGCGAGGACCGAAAAGTAACCGCCGTCTTGAAGCAGGTCGGCGATTATCCCGTCTATGAGGATCTCGAGCTCGAGATCTCTTGCCCGCCTGAGTCCGCGCGAATCCATCCATGGCGCCGCGATCTCGAGCGCCAGGCTTTTGAGGGTTTCCGCCCGCGCGTTGAAGATGGGCTGGCCCGACCGCGCCACGGCGTCCAACCATTGCATGCCAACGCGGCGCGACGGCGCGAGGACGATCTTTTCCTCGAGCGTGTGGTCACGACAGTATTCGCGAAGCGCGTTTGTGAGCGCGTTCAATTCGACGCCGCTCATTTAAAGATCCTTTCCTGGTGAACGTAGCCGCTATCTCAAATGATACCAAAACGCAACACCGGGGGCCTGACCCCATGTGTTGCGTTTGTCCGCGCACGCACACTGGAAAGGAGGCTCCGTCCAATGTCTGACTCGCTCGCCGCGCGTGAAGATGAGTTGCCCTCGAAAGTCGAGCTGGAGTTTAAGACTTAACCCCGCACGACGCCCCGCATTGCCGATCAGGACGCGGAATTAGCGGGTTAGACGCTGTAAGACCCCCAGGCTGTCCACGTG
>PHEX01000063.1 GCA_002843005.1 Candidatus Anoxymicrobium japonicum
CGGAAATGCCCTGGCCCGCATTGGCGAAACGCATGGCTATCTTTTTGATGGCGATTCCGTCCAGATCAATGCCGAACTGAACTTTTCCGATGCCGCGCTGGGCGCCGCATCGCAATGGGCGCTGCAGTTGTGGAGCAGCGCAACGGCTTTTCCGGATCGGCAACTGGCCGGCGTCAAGGTGGCCGAACTCACCGTCTATCCCGCGGCCGGCCAGCAAAGCCTGGCGGCAACCGTCGCCGCCACGCCGCCGGCCGGGTCCGACGAGCAGAACGTCGCGCTGGCCCTGGTTTTCTGGGACGAGAACGGCCTGCCGATGGTGGCTGACGTGGCCGTTTATCCGCGTGCCGAGAGCTTCGTGCAGCCCAAGCTGGCGGGCAACGTCAGCGTAGCGCTGGCCGACGGCCAGGCGACGATCAAGGTCGATGCCATTGAAAACCCGCGTGCCGAAGACAACCTGAGCGGTACCCTGGCCCTCGAACTGTGGGCGCTCGATGCGCCTTATGCCGGTGGCAGCTGGCAGGGCATCCCGGTCGCCAGCGTCATCCTCGGCGTGCTCGGCGGCGGCAGTGGCCAGGTCGACAGCCATTTCGTCGTCCCCGCCGCGGCGCCGGAAGGCCCCGGCGTCCTGACCCTGATGCTGCGCGAATGGGGGCCGCTCGGCTACGTGACGCGCGACTACTGCAATCTTTCGCTCGAAATGCCGGTCAAGCCCAAGGCGGCTGCCCCGAAGGCCAAGGCGAAGTCCAAGCCTGAAGCGAAGCCGGTAGCCGACAAGGTCAACAAGGCCAAGCCGGCCGACAAGGCCTCCGCCAAAAAAACCAAGGCAGCGGCCGCCAAGGGCATTGCCATCAACACCGCCAGCGAGACCGAACTGCTCGCCATCAAGGGGCTGACCGCCACCGTGGCCAAGGCCATCGTTGCCGGGCGTCCCTACGCGGCGCTCAACGAACTCGGCAAGGTCAAGGGCGTCGGCCCCAAACTGCTTGCCACACTCAGCGACAAGGTCGTCCTGTAATTTGAAACAAGGGATGGCCGGCGCCATCCCGTTTCAGTCGTCTGCCTTGATGCAGACCACCGGCTTGCTCGTCAGGTGCAGCACCTTGCGCGTCACCGAGCCGAGGGCGAGGCCAGTCAAGCCGCCGTCAGCCTCATCAACAACCAGGGCGATGTCGGTAAAACGCTGAACGACCTAGGCAGCGACCAAAGCATCCAGCAACTCCTCGCCAGCGTGCTCACCGCCGGTCTGACGGCCGGCGTGACCAGTGGTCTCAACCTGCCCAATCCTGCCGCCAACACCACCTTCGCCAGCCGCTTCACCACTTATGCGACGCAAGCCATGGTCGGTGCCGGGGTCAAGAGCCTCGTCTACGGTCAGCCGCTCGAAGAAACCGCGAAGACCGCGCTGATCGGCGCGCTCGCCCAATCGCTGACCAGCGAGATCGGGGACTGGGGCAAGGAATACGGCCTCCAACCCGGCTCTGCCGCCAAGATCGTCGCCCATGCCGTTGTCCAGTGCGCCGCCGCCAGCGTCCAAGGCGCCGACTGCGGCTCCGCCGCCTTGGGCGGCGCCATCGCCGAAGCCCTCGCCCCCGTCAGTCAAGCTGCCGACGCTTCAGAACTCAGCCAGAACCTCAAGCTCAGAGGCCAGATCGGCAACGCCATCGCCAGCATGAGCACCCTGCTCGCCGCCAGCCTGACCGGCAGCGACACCATGACGGCGCTCGGTGGGGCGCAGATGGTGGATTATTACAATCGGCAGTTGCATCCCGCAGAAACTCAGCGAATTAAAGAACTAGCCAACGGCGATCCGCAGAAAGCAGCGCGGTTGACGGCGGCGGCTTGCGCATTGGTCCGGTGCGCCGATGGCATTCCTCAAACTGATCCCGGTTACGCTGCCTTGAACGCGCTGCAAGATGCGGGGGGCAAACTCACTGCGGAACAAAATTTACTCAAGCAGCAAAGCGGCTGGGACGGCCGAGCCTATGGCTCATTATTCCAATACACTTGGGGGCAGCAGTTAACGGATTCGTTCACTGCCAATCAAGTGGGAACTCGTCTTGTCGGGGCCGCCCAAACCGTTGGAGGAACAGCCGGAGTCGTGGGTAGTGGGGCACTATGCTCGTCCGGCTTCGGATGCGCTGCCGGGGCTATTACCGGCACGATTAGCTTGGACTATGCCCTGGCAGGATTGCAGCAAACTGCCTCAGGGCAGAAAACGACACCTTATGGTGAGCAGGTGCTGCAATCACTCGGCTTATCCCCTCAAACCGCTGCCGTCGCCTATGCTATCGGCGGTTTGTTGCCCGGCGCAACGCAAGCAGTTATCGCTGCCCGGGCTGTTGACGCACAGATGGCGGCAAATGCCTGGGTTCGGGGAACCTATACAGGAACCAGCGTCAGCCAGTATGAAGGTACGGTTTATCGATATACATTGCCAGATCAAGCCAGTGGCGCTTGGCAAATTTGGCCCGGAAATATTGAGAGAAATATGCGTTACTCAGAATCAGGTATCGGTGCGCTCTATAGTGGAACAACGGCACCGACAGCAGCCGCAGAGGTGTCAAGCTACGGCCCGTTGAGTGGCAGGGTCTTGGTAACCAATAGCGTTGTCATGAACAACGTACTTGACCTGACCAACCCAGCGGCACGCCAAGCACTTGGGGTAAGCCTTTCAGACATTACTCAGGCCGAGCACGGTGGCAGCGCCTATTCGGCCACTCAGCGAATTAGCGCCTGGGCAAGGGATCAGGGGTATCAGGGCATCTTGGCCCCCTCGGCCCAAAGTTCCTCAGGGGGCAACCTCGTTTCCTTTAGTCCGTTGCGAACCGGAGGAGGTGCAAGATGAGACCTCTTGGTTGGGATAAGGCACTCCTGTGTGACCTAAACCGTGCTGCGGAATTAGGAATTCCGTGGGAAGACAATGAAACGGTTCGCAAGCTGAAAGAAATTGTCCCCCCCAAGCATCTGGATATTGCCATGATGGCCTGGGTTTTATTTCACAACGAGGCGCCGGCATGGTTTTACTACCCATTAAAGCACCTCGATCTGAAAAGGAAATTCTGGTTCCCGAAGAAACGACGCCCAATCGATATGTTGGCAACTGATGAAGATGCAGATTGGTTACGATTTGCAATGGTCGAAATCGCTTCATTCTCAATGTGAGGAAAAAAGGAGCAGCGCTAATGGGGTCAGGTTGATTTGACTTTCTCCCCCACCGCCGTACCTCCCCCCATTCCAATTTCCGCCCCTTTTTCCGGTTGACCGTAGGAGCCACCCAAAAACGTCTCGGCGACGGCTACTACGAACAAAAGCGCCTGCGCGAGCAAGTTGCCCAACTCACCGGGCGACGGTTTCTCGAGGGCTACGCCAACGACGAAGCCCAATACCGCGCCCTCATGACCAGCGCCGTCACCGTCGCCCAAGCCTGGCAACTCGTCCCCGGCATTGCCCTCACCGCCGCCCAGATCGCCCAACTCACCAGCGACATCGTCTGGCTCATCGAGAGCGAAGTGAAACTCGCCGACGGCACTACCCAGAAAGTCCTCGCCCCACAGCTCTACCTCGCGCCGCGCACCGGCGACCTCAGCCCCGGCGGCGCCCTCTTCGCCGCCAACAACCTCCAGCTCAACCTCACCGGCGATCTCACCAACGCCGGCACCGTCGCCGGCCGGCACATCATCCAGCTCGCCGCCAACAACATCCACAACCTCGGCACCATTCGCGCCGACAGCGTCAGCCTCGCCGCCCAAACCGACCTCAACAATCTCGGCGGGCGCATCGACGCCGTTGACAACCTCAGCCTGCAAGCCGGCCACGACCTCACCGTCGCCAGCACGACGCGCACGCAAAGCACCGGGCAAGGCAGCCGCACCAATATCGACCGCATCGCCGGCCTCTACCTCACCGGCAGTAGCGGCACCCTGAGCGCCATCGCCGGCCACGACCTCAACCTCAACGGCGCCGTCATCGACAACGCCGGCAGCGGCAGCACCACGCTCGCCGCCGGCAACAACCTCAGCCTCGGCGTCGTCACCGAGCGCCATGCGCAGTCCATCGTCTTCGACGGCCGCAACCATCTCAACACGACCCGCAGCGCCGACATCGGCACCCAAATCCAAACCAACGGCGACCTCACGCTGATGGCCGGTAACGACCTCAGCGCCAAAGCCATCGACATCCAATCCACCGGCAACGTCAGCCTGAGCGCCGGCAACGACATCGCCATCCTGGCCGGCCAACGCACCCAAACCATCGACGAAGCCACCCACCACGAAAGCAAAAGCAAACGCCCCGGCTTCGGCTTCTCCATCGCCAAAGCACTCGCCGCCACCGGCCGCAGCACCAACAGCAGTTTCACGCAAGAACAAAACGACGTCATCGCCAGCCAGATCACCGGCCAGAACCTCACCCTCCAGTCCCGGCGCGACACCACCCTCGAAGCCGCCAAGCTCGCTGCAGAGAACCAACTCCAGATCACCGCCGGCAACGACCTCAACATCGTCTCGGCCGAACAAACCCTGACCTCGAGCCAAACCCGCACCGACCAACGGACCAACACCTTCGGTCTCGGCAAGAAGCGCCTCAAGGAAACCGAAGACATCAACCAGGTCCGCCAGATCGGCAGCCAACTCACCGGCAAAAACACCACCCTCATCGCCAGCAACGACCTCGCCGTCTCGGCCAGCCAAGTCGAAGGCACCCACCAACTCAACCTCACCGCCGGCCGCGACATCAACATCCTCGCCGCCACCAACGTAGACGAACGCAAGCAAACCCGCGAATACCGCAACAGCGTGCTCGGCATCGACACCGTCATCCAACCCTTCCAGGGCAAGAACGGCATCCAGAACAGCTTGGGCCTGATCACCCCCAACTCCTACGTCAGCCCAGGCCGGGTCAAAGACAAGATCGATGGCGAAGTCGCCGACAGCGGCCGCACCGCCGCCCAAAGCCAACTGAGTGGTGGCGACATTCAACTCCAGTCCGGCAGCAACTCCACCCTGCAAGCCCCGGTCATCGACGGCAACAGCCTGACCGTCACGGCCGGCGAGATCAACGGCGACGCCATTGACCCGGAGGCCAAGCTCATCCTCCAGGGCGTCAAAGAAAACCGCAGCCGCAGCATATCCGGCAGCGACCACAGCTTCATGTGGCAAAGCATGGCCGGGCAGGGCGGTAACAACGACACCCTCAAGATGCCGGAAATCCTGCTCAAAGCCCCGGCGACGAGCGATCCCACGGTCAACCCGGAAAATCGCCCGAAAACGGAATCCGGAACAGAAGTAAAACCCGCCCTCAACGCCACCGGCGGCCTCGTCGTCGATGCCGTCGCCTTGCCCGGCACGGCCCAGGAAGCAAAGAAAGCAGGCGCTTCCGGCGAAGCCGCCCAGCCGCCAGCCACCCTCACCCTCGACCTCAAAGCCCAAGCCCACGAACTCGCAAAACAACCCGGCATGGCCTGGCTCGACGACCTGACGAAGCGCACCGACGTTGATTGGAAAACCGTTCAACTGGTGCACGACAACTGGGATTACAAGCAGTCCGGGCTGACCCCGGAGGGCGGGATTGTGGTGGCCATTGTGGTGACGATTCTGACCTGGGGGGCTGCCTCGGCGGCGGGGACTGCCGTAGCGAGCGGGGCCGGGATGACGACCGGAGCGGTAACCTCCACCGGGGCCGCCGTGCTGACGACGACCGGCACCGCCGTCGCTGCCGCCACCACCGCCGCCATCACCACCCTGGCCAGCCAGGCCGCCGTCAGCCTCATCAACAACCAGGGCGATGTCGGCAAAACGCTTGAAGACCTGAGCAGCGACGAAAACATCCAGCAACTCCTCGCCAGCGTGCTGACCGCCGGTGTGACGGCCGGCGTGACCAGTGGTCTCAACCTGCCCAACCCCGCTACCAACACCACCTTCGCCAGCCGCTTCACCACCTACGCGACGCAAGCCATGGTCGGTGCCGGCGTCAATAGTCTCGTCTACGGCCAGCCGCTCGAAGAAACCGCGAAGACGGCGCTGATCAGCGCGCTCGCCCAATCGCTGACCAGCGAGATCGGGGATTGGGGCAAGGAATACGGCATGGCGCCCGGCTCCGCCGCCAAGATCGTCGCCCACGCCGTCGTCCAGTGCGCCGCCGCCAGCGTCCAAGGCAACGACTGCGGCTCCGCCGCTTTGGGCGGCGCCATCGCCGAAGCCCTTGCCCCCGTCAGTCAAGCCGCCGATGCTTCAGAACTCAGCCAGAACCTCAAGCTCAGAGGCCAGCTCGGCAACGCCATCGCTAGTATGAGCACCCTGCTCGCCGCCAGCCTGACCGGGAGCGACACCATGACGGCGCTCGAACAGAATTTCGACAGCGCATGGGATGAGCGATTGGGTAGCAACAATCCGGACGCGCAAGCCTTTCTGCAAGAGAGCGGTCTGGGCAAGACCATGGTCGATGCAATGACCGGGCAAACCTACCAACTGTTCTCAGCCGACGCGGCCCAGCGCGACAACCAGGCCATGTTTGCCCAGTACAGCAAGAGCAATCCGTTGGTGAAAGCCGAAATCGACCTGGCCATGAACAAGGCTTACTTGCCGAACGATGCCCAAAACCTCGAACAGAAATACCAGACCGGCTCGGACTTTGCGCTCGACGCCGCCGCCCGTGACTTCGGCGACATGCGTACCCAACCGGCCGTCGTGCAACAAACCGTCCTGGCGGAATTGCGCACCACACGGTTGGATATCGCTCAGCAGGAAGCCGTGTTGTTTGAGCAATTCAAAGCCCTGCCTCTCACCCCGGAAAACATGAATCTGCGCGCCGACCTGCTAAACCAGATCGACCGCCTCGAAACGCGAGACCTGTATCTACTGAAAGCGACCCAGGCGCAGATTCTCGACATGGGCAGCGTCGGCCTGCTCAACCCGCTATATCAAAAGGAAACCATCGCCGGCTTCGGCGATGCCCTGGGCGGCGCCCGACTCAGCGGGAAAGGCGTCAGTAGCGCTTCGATCAATGGGCGGATTGGTATGCTCAAGGGGGCGATTGCGGAGGCTAAAGCGGCGGTGGCTGCAGAGAAGGCAATTGCGCAGACGAAGATTGATTTGAATCTATACAGAGACTGGCCGGTTGCTTCAGACATGGTGCAATATCGCGTTAGTCAGTTGGCAGAAAGGGCGACGCAAAATCCAAATGCCGATACCGTCATACTGGGTAAATACGTTAAGGGTGACGCTAGCTCTTACGAGCTAGTCGCTCGGGCACAGGGCGCAACTTATTTCGAGTTTCCGGGAAAGACTTGGAGTGAGGCTGAGTTGCAGCTTGGTGTCGATAAAATGTGGTCGGTCAATAAGCAATTTCTGGATAACCAGATTGCTCAGGGAAAGAGCTTTGCATTTACCGAGAATCCAAAAGATGCAACGCAGGTCAAGCCAGGCTCTTTTACTCATCAAGAGTTTCAGTATTTGCTAAATAATGGCTATTCACTTGTCTATGAAGGGGGTTTTTATCGTGCAGTTAAAAAATGATGAGTCCAGTCGGTTTTTACTAATCAACTGCGTCGAAAATTACTATCAGACACGCGGTAGATTTTGCAGTATGGTCGGAGGAGACTGCATAGAAGGTGAGCGGTTTTCTATGGTGTTTCTTATCGATAGAAAGCATGTTTTTCGCTATCTAATCCCCATCGATGTAAGAAATTACTTTGCCAGTATAGAGATCGGCATTGGACCAGTGTTCGTGTCTCCATTTTCCGTTACGGACTATGCTGATGCTCAGCGATTTAAGAAAGATGCTACGACTGAAGCCGTCGAACAAAACTTGGCTTTATTGGACGAGCTTCTTGCAAAGCTCCGCTAACAAACGGTCGATAAGCGAAGGCGCGGGGTCAGGTCTTGCAATCCAGCAATTTGCTCCGTCCTAATCGAGTTAGTCTGATTTGACTTTCTCCTCCACCGCCGCGCTTCAACCCGATTCCAATTTCCGCCCTTTTTTCCGGTTGACCGTAGGAACCCGACGCCGCCCCAATTTCATTTTTGCCCCATATTTCCGGTTGACTGTCGGAAGTCCGGTTTCGCGTCAGTTGTCTGGGCGGGGTTGTTTCAGTCGTCGTCTGCCTTGATGCAGACCACCGGTTTGCTCGTCAGGTGCAGCACCTTGCGCGTTACCGAGCCGAGGGCGAGGGCGGCCAGGCCGCCGAGGCCGCGCGTGCCCATGACGATGGTGTCGCAACCGAGTTCGTCGGCCATGGCGACGATGACTTCCGCCGTATCGCCGAGCCGGACATGGGATTCATGGCGAATGCCGGCCGCGCTCAAGGCGGCAACGACGGGCTTCTGCACGATATTCGCCCGGGCAGCCAGGATCTCCTCGATGGCGTGTTCTTCCATGCCGTGGGTTTGCCAGGCGACGGGGGGCGGTTCGACGTTGAGGACATGCACCTCAAGCTCGCCGTGCAGCCTGGCAAACTGAACCACATAGAGCGCGGCGGCAAAGGCATGCTTCGAGCCGTCGACGGGGAGCAGTACGGACTTCATTGGCGCCTCCCTTGGCCCGGTGGCGGGCCATGCAATACGTTCTCTTTATTACTGTAGAAGTCGCCGGCGATTTTCGTTAGGCATATTGCCCAAGGCGCCGGGTTTTTGTCGATAGATTCCCGGGTTGTCGCAAAGGCGACAATTCCTGCGGTTTTAAATTCATATAAATCAATGCCTTAAAGGTGGCACCCGTCTTGCTAATTGCTATCCAGACCTCTGGAGAACAGCATGAAAGCCAGCGAAATCCAGGCCTTGCTCGACGAGCCAGCCTGTAGCCACAACACCAAGGAAAAGTCCGGCTGCGCCAAGCCCAAGCCTGGCGCCACGGCGGGCGGCTGTTCCTTCGACGGCGCGCAGATTGCGCTGCTGCCGATTGCTGACGTTGCCCACATCGTGCACGGTCCGATTGCCTGTGCCGGTTCGTCCTGGGACAACCGCGGTACGCGGTCGAGCGGCGTCACGCTGTACAAGATCGGCATGACCACCGACCTGTCGGAAACCGACGTGGTCATGGGGCGCGGCGAGAAGCGGCTGTTTCATGCCATCAAGCAGGCCATCGACAGCTATTCGCCGAAAGCGGTCTTCATTTACAACACCTGCGTCACCGCGCTGATCGGCGATGACGTCGGCGCCGTCTGCAAGGCGGCGACCGAACGCTGGGGTACGCCGGTGGTGCCGGTCGATGCCGCCGGCTTCTACGGCACCAAGAATCTCGGCAACCGGCTGGCCGGCGAAGCGATGTTCAAGCACGTCATCGGCACGGCCGAACCGGCACCGGCCAAGCCGCGGGCCGACGGCCTGCCGACCTACGACGTCAATCTGATCGGCGAATACAACATCGCCGGCGAGTTCTGGCATGTTGCGCCCTTGTTCGACGAACTCGGCCTGCGCATTCTCTGCACCCTTTCCGGCGACTCGCGCTTTCATGAAGTGCAGACCATGCACCGGGCCAGGGTGAACATGGTGGTCTGCGCCAAGGCGCTGCTCAACGTGGCGCGCAAGATGCAGGACACCTTCGGTCAACCCTTCTTCGAAGGCAGTTTCTACGGCGT
>PHEX01000064.1 GCA_002843005.1 Candidatus Anoxymicrobium japonicum
AGAACGTTTTCGGTGTGTCATAGATGACGATGAAATTGATAGTGCAATGTTTGCTACGGTAGGTTCGTTGACCCAGTTCGTAGGATTGAAAACGGGATTATTAGTGGACTGAATTGGACCTGCATTCGTCTGTGCTTCTGTTTTTTCCGGTTGTTGCAACGCTGCCTAGTGCGGCAGACTTTGGATTGGTAGATGGAGATATCCCCGATTTTTGCTGTCGATGCATTTGGTAAACCCTGCATCGGAACAACACCCAGTGAGTTGTTCGCCTATGGTCATTTGATTCGTCAAACCGAGAAACTGGTACTCGATCTGTTCGGGCGGGGGTTGGTGTCGGGAACTACCCATACCTGCCTGGGCCAGGAGCTTTGCCAGATGTCGGTTGTGCGAGCGCTTGGTCATCCAGATGATTATGTTCTGTCAAATCATAGAAACCACGGACATTTTCTGACCTACTCGGGTAATTTCGTTGGCTTGGTTGCCGAAATCATGGGGCGCGAAGGTGGGGTTTGCGGCGGCTATGGGGGTAGTCAGCACCTTGCCTTTCGTAACTTTCACAGCAATGGTGTGCAGGCGGGCATGACCGGGATAGGCGTGGGTTTGGCCGCTGCCTTGAAAGCAAAAGGAAGCCAAGGGATTGTTGCCGTCGTTGTCGGTGATGGAACGCTTGGCGAAGGGCTGTTGTACGAGAGCATGAATTTAGCCTCGATCTGGAATGCCCCAGTGCTGTTTGTGGTCGAGCACAACGGCATCGCTCAAACCACCTATACGCGAGACACGATAGGGGGAGACATCCAACTGCGAGGCAAAGCATTCGGTCTGTTGACATGGCGCCTGAGCGATCGGGAAGACGATTTTTCAATCCAGGTTGAAAACGTGGTTTCCGAATTGCGGCAAGCACGACGTCCCGGTATGTTGGTCATCGACACGGGGCGTCTCGGGCCGCACAGCAAGGGAGATGATTTACGAGACCCGGTCGAGCTCGAAAAGCTTGCAGCGAAAGATCCGCTCCTCGCTTTGGAAACCAGCCTCCCTGAAGCGCAGGTCGAGGAAATAAAGGCTGCTTGCATAGCTTTCCTCGGGGAAGTCGAGCGTGTTGCCATGCAATCAGCACCGGCTAGTTTTGATCCAGTGCCCGAGCATGTATTCAAGCCAACTCTGGATATCGAGTTCCCCCTGGCAGAGTCTGCCGTGCCCAACATCAGAGCGGCTCTGAACGATGCTCTGTACAAGCTTCTTGAACACGATCCCGATGTGATGCTTCTCGGTGAGGATTTGCACGACCCGTATGGCGGCGCATTCAAGGTCACAGCTGGCTTGTCAGAGAAATTCAAGGGTAGGGTGATTTCAACGCCGATCAGCGAAGCTGGCATTACTGGTGCCGGAATTGGGTTGGCCATGGCCGGGAAAAAGCCGATTGTCGAGATCATGTTTGCCGATTTCCTGACGCTGTGCATGGATCAGATTTATAACCATGCGGTCAAGTTTCCTGGCATGTTCGCCGAGTCGTCTGTCCCTATCGTCATTCGAGCGCCCTGTGGCGGGCGGCGTGGGTATGGCCCGACGCATAGTCAGAGCCTGGAGAACATTTTTGTGTCGGTTCCAGGGTTGACCGTAGTATTCGGCAGTCATCGGCACAGCCTCGGCCAACTGCTCATCGATGCAACCACCCGCTGGCCGAATCCGACCCTGTTTCTCGAGCACAAGTTGCTATACGGCGAGAAGCCCGATCCTGCTGGCTATCAGGCGATTTTTGCCGAATCGGACGACATCGGGGCCGATCTGTTCCCAACGTTAAGAAGTGGCAGCGATGATCCCGACATCACCCTTTTGTCGTATGGAGGCATGCTGCCGATCGCCGAAAAGGCGGCGCGCATCCTTGAACAAAGCGAGGAGCTATCTGTGGAAATTGTGGCGCCAGCGCTGCTTGCTCCCCTGCCTCGCTTCTCATTGATGAAAGCTTTGCTGCATCGGCCGCGCATTCTGGTGGTTGAAGAGGCACATCACCATTTTGGTTTTAGTGCGGAAGTGCTCGCCATGCTTGCTGAAAACGGATATCAGGGAAAAGTTGCGCGCCTCGGTACAGCGCAGGTGCCAATCGCCTCGGCGCGCAGCATGGAAAGTGTGCAACTGCCAGATGAGGACGCAATCGTTGCGGCCGTAATGGACATTCTGTAGTGATCGGAAATCGATAGATGGCGACCCCAATACACGTACCACGCATCAATAATAACGACGACGAAGTAAAGATTCTTGCCTTCGATGTCGCAATTGGCGCCAAGGTCATGGCGGAACAGATTATCGGTCAGGTAGAAACTGACAAAGCCGTACTTGACGTCACGGCGCCAGTGAACGGTTATGTTCTTGGCTTTGTTGGCCAACCCGAGGAAGTCGTAAAGGTCGGCAGTGTCATGCTTTGGCTGGGCGAAACCGCGGAAGAAGCCATTCCGGAAATCACCACCGACGCTGTCGGAAAAACCGGATCGCACGCTTCGCTAATTACGGCCAAGGCGAGGATCATGCTGGCTCAGCATGGGTTGCAGGTGGGACAAATTCCAGCAATCGATGGCCGGATCACCGTGGAAGCCGTGGAGCGCTATCTGTCGCAGCACGGATTGGCCGGCACGAAGATAGGTGCCAATGTCGCGGTGGCGGGTATCCCCACCGAAAGCCTGCCGGAAATATCCGGATCACCTGTCGATCTCACGCGGGAAGAGAAAGGCATGGCGGCAACGGTGGCTTGGCACCGCGATTTTGCTGTGCCCGGTTATATCGAGATCGACTATGACCTCGCGTTTTGGGCCGAATATGCCAAACGATTTCAGGAAGAAAAAGGCTTGCTCATGCCGCCCTTGTTGCCCCTGATGGCATCGCGGCTGGTCGAAATTGCCAGGGAAGTTCCGCGACTGAACGCTACCTTCGTTGGCAACAAGCGATATGAATACGATTCTGTCAATCTCGGGTTCACAATCCAGGCAGGAGAGTCCCTGTATCTTGCCGTGGTACGCAACGCACAAGAATTGGATCAATTGGGTTTCGTAAATTCGCTGGGGGACGTATTGCGTCGGGCTACCGGGCACAATCTGCGCGAGTCTGAAGCCTCAGGTGCCACCATCGGGTTTTCCAGCATGGAACGCTGGAAGGTCACGCGACACATCCCGATACTTCCGCCGCATACCGCTCTGATGGTAGCCCATGCTGCAGGGCAGGGCGGGCGAGGGGTGCTTGGAGCCAGCTATGACCACCGCGTGCTGAATGGTGGGCAAGTCGTCGCTGCGCTAAAAAAGCTGGCGCAGCCAAAGAAAGATTAACGTACGGAAACCGGACAAAATGCCATTGAACAAAGAAACCATAGAGGCCGAAATCAAGGCCAAGATCGTCGAAATTGCTGCGCAGACTGGAGATGATGCCTCTGAACTGGCGGTGGACGACATTATTCCTGCGACCGGCCTTATCGACTCCACGGGCTTGCTGGAACTGATCGCGTGGTATGAAAAGACCTACGAGATTCCTCTCGCCCAAGAGGAAATCAATGTCGACAACCTGGGGTCGCTGACTCGGATGGCAGAGTTCGTACTTCGCAAGAAGGGCATGCTTTGATTGGCCAATGCCGGGGAGTGTGATTTTGTCGGGAAGCATTTCTTCTGCGCCGAGGCCGTTCTTTCTCCCATGTGGCAATGGGCGTCTGTTTTGTGTCTACCATGAGCCGATGGGCGGGGCAGAGGGTTGCTGGGGCAATGTCCTCGTTGTTCCGGCATTCAATGAGGAGATGAATCGTTGCCGCAGCATGGTGACCATTCAGGCCCAGGCTCTTGCAAAAGCAGGGATCGGGACGCTCGTCGTCGACTTGTTCGGTACCGGCGAGAGCGATGGTGAGTATGGCGAGGCGCGTTGGGATATTTGGATTGACAACATTCGAACATGTGCCGAATGGCTCGAAGCAACCCATGCCGGCGGTTGTTCTGCGCTTCTCGGCATTCGGCTGGGGGTTCCTCTGGCATTTGAAGCCATTCGGAATCTTCCGCATGTGCAGGCGGTGATCGCCTGGCAAGCTGTTGTTGACGGGAAGCACTATCTCACCCAGTTCATGCGAATGCGTATAGCAGCCAATATGGACAGAACCGATATCCCCAAGGATACGACCGCGGGGATGCGTGCACAGCTGGCTGCTGGTCAGAGTATAGAAGTGGCCGGCTATGAAATTGCTCCCGAATTGGCGCGCAGCATCGATGGCCTTAGGTTGATCGATTTGATGCCTCCGGAATCAGTATCGATGGCTTGGTTTGAAAAAGGGAGCGGCGACGAACCAGTCATTTCAACCATTAGCCAAAATCTGGTCGAAGGGTGGAGACAGGCTGGCAGGCACGTCGACGCAGTTGCTTTTGACGCACCAGCCTTCTGGGCGCTTTATGACCGCTATATTTCGCCCGAGCTCGTTGAGCAAACAACTGAATGGGTCAAATCCTTGCGGTGGCAAAAATGAACGAGATACCGATCATTTTCGAAAGTGACGCCATCCCATTGGTTGGTATGCTGCATCAGGCACAGGGCAATCCCGAATTGGGCGTGCTCGTCATGGTTGCCGGCGGACCTCAATATCGTATCGGCGGCCATCGGCAGCTATTACTCTGGTCGCGAAAATTTGCGGCGCAGGGATTTCCGGTATTCAGATTCGATTTCCGAGGGATGGGCGACAGTTACGGTGAGTACGTCGGTTACGAAAATGCGGAAGGCGACATTCGGGCGGCGATTGACAGGCTCTATCAGGAATGCCCGTCTTTGAAAGGGGTGGTTCTGTGGGGGGAGTGCAACGCCTGTTCTGCGTCGCTATTTTATGCCCACAAGGATCAGCGAGTGCTGGGCATCGTAATGCTCAATCCTTGGGTGCGCACCGAGGAAGGTCAGGCTAGAGCGGTCGTCAAGCATTACTACCTTAACCGGCTGACCGAGCGGTCATTCTGGACCAAGGTGTTCACCCTCAAGTTCGATATCCTCGGCTCAGTGCGTTCTGCCTTCAAAATGATCGCGAAGGCACGAGGAAGCACTCGGAAAGGAACATCGTCGCAACAAATGGATCGGCGGCCATTGCCCGAGCGGATGCTGGAAGGCCTCACACATTTTCGCGGCAGAATCATGATGGTCATGAGTGGACGGGATTTGGTGCCCAAGGAATTCGATGACTTGGTAGCAAGGGAGCCCGCCTGGAAAGAGCAGCTTGCCGCACGCCAGACCGAGCGATATGAATTGCCCTATGCCGACCATACATTCTCGTCCGGCGAGTGGCGAGAGCAGGTGGCGGTCTGGGGAATCGATTGGCTGCGAGGCCTCCATGCTGAGCATGGACAGGCTCCCCTTCAGCGGATGTGAAACTGCAATGGCAAAACCGACCATAGAAGCGATTAGCGAAGAAAATCTGCGGGAATTCGCCGATTTCCTCGTCCAGCATATGAGCTATCAGCGTAGCCGTGAGGAGTGGATTGAAGGACTTTCCGCCAATTGGGCTGCCGAGCGGCCCAATTTTGGCTATATGTTGCGTGACGAAGGGCGCGTTGTCGGGGGGATTGGCGCAATCTACGCGGACCGCCTGATTCGCGGCCGGACAGAGCGGTTCTGCAACATCACCAGTTGGTGCGTGCTCGACGACTACCGCAAGTTCAGCATGCAACTGGCCATGCGTCTGGTAGCTCAGGAGGGTATACACCTGACCGATTTTTCACCAACCAAGGTAGTGGCGGGGGCGCTTCAGTTCCTCAAGTTCCAACCGCTCGACGAGGCAGTGATCGTCCTTCCGAATCTACCGATTCCCAGCTTTGGTTGGCGGGTCGAGACAGACTCCGGGCGTATCGACCGGGATTTCTCCGGGGATCTGGCCAAAAAATGGCTGGATCATGCAGCCTTTCCCTGGTTGAACCAGATTCTGCTTGGTCGGCCGGGGAATTGGTGTCACATCATCTACAAGCGCCGTAGCTTCAAGGGATTGCCTTCTGCCTCGATTCTATACCTGAGTGACGGCGAGAGCTTTCTGCAGGGATTGGCTACGCTGCAGTTGCATTTCTTGCTCCGCGGCATGGTGTCGACGCATGTCGAGCGCCGTATGCTGCCGGCCGTTCCTCGAATTGCAAAAATCCGTACAGGGTTCAATACCAAACAATTCAAATCGGACACGCTGACTAGCGACGATATTGACTACCTCTACTCCGAATCGGTCGCCCTCGACCTGTAAAACTATAAGGAATGCCATTGATGAACACACTGCAGACCATTCTGAAGATTCTCGACCGGGAACTCAACCTGAAAGGCCGTGCGCTCGAATACACGGCTGACACCAAGTTGCGCGGCGCCTTGCCCCAGCTTGACTCGATGGCCATCGTTTCGCTGGTTTCGGCGCTGGAGGAAGAGCTCGGTTTCGAGTTTCCCGAAGACCAGCTGGATGGCGCCATCTTTGAAACTGTTGGCACGTTGACCGATTGTGTCCAACGCCTGCTGGCCGCGGACAGCGCATAGCATCATGAAGACCGCTGCCGATTCTCCCTGTGGCGTGTGCGGACCAACCCTCGGCTGGTCGGATTGTTGTGCGGCAAGGTTTGCCTCGGCCGGTAACATCTTCATCATTGTCCTGTTGCTGATCGCCGTTGTCGGTCTACTGGGAACTGCGCCAACACAGGCCGGTGAACCCGAGCGCAAAGAGACTGAGCACGTGGTCAAGGTCGGCCCACAACGCGAGATAAAGACGCTGCGTGAAGCATCGCGAATTGCCCAAGCGGGAGATACCGTGGAGGTCGATGCTGGCGATTATCTGCATGATGTCACTGTCTGGATGCAGGCCAAGCTCAAAATCAAGGCAGTTGGCGGCAGGGTTCGAATGATTGCCGACGGGATGTCGGCAGAGGGCAAAGCGATCTGGGTTCTCAGGGGCGGCGCCATCAGCGTCGAGGGCTTCGATTTCATCGGTGCCAAGGTCAATGATAGGAATGGCGCTGGCATCCGTCTGGAAAAAGGCAATCTGTTCGTTCGTGACTGTCGTTTCCTTGACAACGAGAACGGCATCCTGACCGGGGGGAATCCTGAGGCCACGCTTGAAATCATCAACAGTGAGTTCGGCAACAACGGCCATGGCGACGGCCAGAGTCACAATCTCTATGTTGGCACGATCGCCCGCCTGACGGTCATTGGCAGCTATTTTCATCACGCCAGGGTGGGCCATCTGCTGAAGAGCAGGGCGGCCGAAAACCACATTTTCTACAATCGTCTGACCGACGAAGTTGGTGGGAAGGCCAGTTATGAACTCGAATTGCCGAGCGGCGGGGTCGGTTACATCGTCGGCAACCTGATTCAGCAGAATTCGACCACCGAGAACCCACATCTGATTTCCTATGGTGCCGAAGGTTACCGTTGGCCAAACAACGCGCTCTACCTGATCAACAACACCTTGGTCGACAACCGTCCGCAGGGCGGGATATTTCTTCGCATGAAGCCCGGGCAGCAGAAGGTTGTTGCGGTCAACAATCTTCTGGTTGGAAAGGGAAAGCTGGAGAGTGCCGGTCCCGGCGATTACCGCAACAATTTCAACGTCGACTGGGATCAATTTGTCCAGGCGGTGCGCGAAGACTATCGCCTGCTGCCAAACGCCGGTCTCCGGTACAAGGCGGTAGAGCCACCGATAGTGCCTGGCGTCAATCTGCGTCCGGCCAAGGAATACCTGCATCCCCGATCGACTCGCAGTACCGGCGGCGTCCCGCTAAGTCCCGGGGCCTTCCAGACTTCGACGCCCCCCTGAGCTTTCTTGTCGCGCTATCTGCCGCGTGAATAACAATCAGATTTTGGAAAACACCATGGCCGCACCCCAGTTGCTCCACCTCTCCGGTTCCCCTCGCCTGCCGAACGGCAAGCTATTGGCCGAGGCTGGTCAGGATGTCATCGAAACTTGGCAGCAGGTTTTCGAACGCGCGGGCGGTCAGGGGCTGGCCGATGTTGGGGGCGACTTTTCAGTTGCCCTAGCCATGCCTGACGGACGGATCGTATTTGCAATCGACCGTTTCGCCGTACGTACTCTGTGTTATCGCGTATCCGATAGCAAGATCGAGTTGGCGCCGCGGGCAGATCAGTTGGCGGATAGCGCTCAGGCCATCGATCCGCAAGCTATTTTCGATTACCTCTACTTCCATGCCATTCCGTCGCCCAGAACCATCTACCAGAATGTTCTGCGGCTTCCGCCCGGTCATTTCGGCGTCTTCGACAACGGCCGCCTGAGCATCCAGCCGTACTGGAAACCCGTCTTTACGGAGGGGCAGGGCGCCTCCTTCGACACCTTGCGCGACGAGTTTCGCGGGCTGCTGCACAACGCGACGGCAAGGCAACTCGATGGCGGCAAGGCGGGCTGCTTCCTCAGTGGCGGCACCGATAGCTCGACCGTCGCGGGCATGATCGGCGAGGTCACCGGCAAGCCGGCGGCCACCTATTCGATCGGTTTCGAAGCCGAAGGCTACGATGAAATGGAGTACGCCCGGATCGTGGCCCGCCATTTCAAGACCGAGCATCACGAATACTATGTGACGCCCGATGATCTGGTGCGCAGCATTCCCGAAGTGGCCAGATCCTACGACCAGCCATTCGGCAACTCTTCGGCCCTGCCGGCCTATTACTGCGCCAAGATGGCCAAGGAAGACGGTATCACCCGTATCCTCGCCGGCGATGGTGGCGATGAGCTTTTTGGCGGCAATACCCGCTATGCCAAGCATCGCATCTTCGACCTCTATCAATACGCGCCCGCATTCATTCGCAACGGTCTGATCGAGCCGATCATCGGCATGCCTGGCGCGGCGGGGATTTCGCTGTTGCGCAAGGCGGCCAGCTACACCGAGCAAGCCAACACGCCGATGCCGGATCGCCTCGAAATGTACAACCTGATCAAGCGGCTGGGCATCGAGCGGGTGTTTGCCAAGCAGTTTCTCGAACAGGTCGATCTTCAGGCCCCGCTCAATCAGCAGCGCGAGGTCTGGGCAAGCCCGGAGACCGGAAGTGCCGTCAACCGGCACCTTGCCTTCGATTGGCGCTATACCCTGGCGGAAAGTGACCTGCCCAAGGTGCTTGGAACGACCCGGCTGGCCGGGATCGACGTCGGCTTTCCCATGCTGGACAGCGAATTGCTCGCGTTTTCCATGCGCTTGCCGATCGATTACAAGCTCAAGGGGACCAAACTTCGCTGGTTCTTCAAGGAAGCACTACGCGGCTTCCTGCCTGACCAAGTCATCACTAAGAAAAAGCAGGGCTTCGGGCTGCCCTTCGGTGTCTGGGCGACCCGCCATGAGCCATTGCGAAAGCTCGCCACGACGTCGGTCGGCGGGTTGGTCGAGCGCGGCATCCTGCGTCAGGAATTTGTCGACGAACTGCTCGGCAAGCACCTCTACGAGCATCCCGGTTATTTTGGCGAAATGATCTGGATCTCCATGATGCTGGAGCAGTGGTTGCAAGGGCATGCGCCCGACATGCGCCTGAGCGCGGGCTGACCCGACCCTTCGGCGCTT
>PHEX01000065.1 GCA_002843005.1 Candidatus Anoxymicrobium japonicum
CGCAAATCACTTCGTTCGCTGGCGGAGCAATCGCGACAGACACGCCAGGGGTATATGTTGCGCGACCGGCTGGCCGTCAACGGCTACGATTGGTGGTGGCACTCGTTGGCGGCGACAAACCGTGACACCGGCGAGCGCGAACCGTTCTTTATCGAGTATTACATCACCAACCCGGGCCTGGGCGGGAAAGATCCGGTCTTCGGACAGTTGCCGGGCCCATCCGGTGAGAAACAGCGTCCCTCCTACGGGCTCGTCAAGTGCGGAAAGTGGGGCGCGGGCAAGGCGCAGTTGCACAACTTCTACCCGATCACCGAGGTCAGCGCCGATCCCGTGAAAATGGACGTCGCGATCGGGCCGAATACCGCCAAAGAGACGCACATCAAAGGCTCGGTCGAGGTTAGCGCTACGACCGCGTCGCGACATCCCGAGTGGATGAGCGACGCCGGCAGCATGTCATGGGATCTCAACGTCACCAAGCGCGTTACCTTCTCGCTTGGCCCCGGCGCCTCGTTTCTCTTCAGGTGGCTCAACGCTTTTCAGATGTTCTGGCACGTCCAGGGAATGAAATCAGAGTACACGGGAACGATCACTTACAATGGCGTGGTTTACGACGTGACCCCGGAGGGCAGTTGCGGCTACCAGGACAAGAACTGGGGAAGCGACTTCACCAGCCCGTGGCTGTGGCTCAACTGCAACAACTGGACGGATGAGGCTGACGCACCGGTTGACGCGAGCCTGGACATAGGAGGTGGGCAACCGATGCTCTTCGGCAGGCCGCTCGTCGGAAAAAAACTGCTGGGCGCTCTCTGGCGCCAGGGGAAGATGTACGTGTTCTCTTTCGACAGGGTGTTCCTCCAATCGCAGAAGTGGCAGTGTCGCGAGGATGACACGCACCTCCACTGGGATATCGAGATGAAGAACGCGATGTACGCCATGCGGGTCGATTTCCGGTGCCCGAAAGAGAAAATGATCCTTGTGAACTACGAAAACCCAAAAGGCGAAAAGAATCACAACCGCCTCTGGAACGGCGGGCATGCCGAAGGCGCCCTGTCTCTGAAAAACCGTTGGACAGGGAAGGAAGTCGTCAGGCTCAAAGGAACACTGGGCGGATGCGAGTACGGCGTCGCCGATCAGATTGAAACGTGAGCGCGTTGCGACCTGTCGTCGACAGTCACATTCATCTGTGTTAGACTCTCAAAATCCAGGGGTGAAGAATGCCCCAGAACTCATAACGCCACAAAGGAAGAGTTTATGCCAAATATCAAGTCGCAGTGGAAGAGAATGCGCCAGTCCGAGAAACAGCGGATGCGCAACAAGGGCGTAAAGACCGCGCTCAAGTCCGACATCAAGAAATTTGAAGCCGCCCGCGAGTCGGGAGATGTCGAGGCGGCTGCCGAGAGGTTCAAGGTGGTTTCGCGCTCTCTCGACAAAGCGGCCTCCAAAGGCGTCATCCACAAGAACAAGGCCGCAAACAAAAAGTCGCGCATGTCCAAATGTATCGCGGGCATGAGGTGAACAGCGGGTAAAAATTACCCTATTATCTTCACAGTCAGCATTTCCAGGATCGACCCCTGATACTCCCCCTCCTCCAGGTAACGACCGGAGTACATCTCCAACTGAGCTTGCTTGAACTCGCCAAATATCGATCGAAGCCTCTCCTGTGAAAATTTAGTGGACTGTTTGACGCACTTTCCCACGAGGAACGGCGGGATGCCGAGCTCTGACGCTATTTTGCCGTATTCGTGGGTATGCTGCATCGACTTGCAACTGGCTATAAGTCTGAACTGGCGAAGAAGCAAGTTGAATATCTTTTGCGGGCCCTCTCCCTGCTTTATCAATCTGTTCAAGAGATATAACGACAGATCGCGCCGTCTTTCCGCGACTGAGTCGATAAACTCGAAGATCCCCTGTTCGGCGGCCGGTACGACAACTTTCACCACTTCCTCGACGCCTACTGTGTCCGCGTCGGCGGCATAGAGGCATATGCGCTCCACAGCGTCACTCAGATTGCGAAGCTCTCTTCCCACCTTTTCTATGAGCATGTCCCTCGCCGCTGGCTCGATTCTTTTGCCTCTTTTTTTGAATTCGTCGCGTATCCAATCCTCCACCTTGCCTTTCCTGCCTCTCGCGGCCCATGCAAATTTAAGCGACTCGCCGCCTGAAGCAATCGCGCATCGAAAAAGCGCGGAGTTTTCGACTTTCTTGACGATGCCGCTGTCGCGAGGGGCGCCGGACGGAGACGCGCTTGCGACCAGCACCAGTGTCGTGGCGGGGTTAGGCTTCTCCATGTAGCGCGAGATGATGTCCTGCCCTTTCTTGCTCAGCTTGTCGACGTTTTTCGCGATCACAAGCCTGCGTGAAGCCAGAAGCGGGATTGTTTCCGCGGAATCGACCACGTGTTCGGCGCCGGTCTCCATCGCGTTGATGACCTCCATGTTGAAGTCGGCGTCCATCACTGCCGCAAAAAGCTTCTTGAGCCTGTCCAGAGCCTGCTCGACGAGAAGCTCCTCGTCGCCGTACACGTAATAGATATTTTTCAACTCTTCGACTTTGTCGACGTGTTTCCTGGCCAAGTTTTACCGCCTTTTGGAGTTCAGTCCAATTTTACCATTGCGCACGAATATCTCTATGTCGCCGCTCGAATCCGTCCTGGCAATAGCGATTCCCCGTGACGCCAGCAGGCTCAGGCACTTCTGAGAGGGGTGACCGAACTTGTTGTCCCGTCCAACCGATATAGTCGCGAGCCGTGGCCTCGATGCGTTCAGCAGTTCACTACCGACGGCTTCCGCGGCGCCGTGGTGCGGAATCTTTATCACGTCACACTCTATCGAAGGATGCCTGCTTAAAAGAGTTTCCTGTCCCTCCGACTCGATGTCTCCACACAGAAGCAACCTGGCGCCATCGACGTAGGCCATAGCGACAATCGAGCAATCATTGAGGTTTTCAGGCGGACTCTTTAAACATGACGCACAGTAGAGAATCTCCATTTTCATGTCAGGCGCTACGGTGATCATCATGCCTTCCCTGGCCGTTGTCACTGGAACATTGCGCGCGGACGCCGCCTCGAGCAACTCTCTGTATGAACCCGTCTCAAAACCTTGCGCGTCGGCATCCAGAAGCGTGCCCACCGGCATGCGGCGCAACACCTCTACCAGGCCGGTGTAGTGGTCCGCGTGTGGATGCGTGGAGACCATGAGATCAATGCGGCTTATTCCTCGCTCTCGCAGTTTACGCATGACCTGGCCCGGCTCGGGCCCGCCATCAACCAGGACAATCGCGCCCGAGGAACTGCGCAGAACGGTAGCGTCTCCTTCTCCCACATCGAAGACTATCACGGAGGTGTGACTCGTTTTAGGCAGTACTGGAAAACAGCACGCGAGCACCAGCAGAATTGAGAGCCCGAGTGCCATGAAAGGCTTGAACAGTGAACGCCCCGCGCGCCCTCTCGCGAACATGACAAGGGAGGCCACGTACAGCGCCAGCGCGACGGTAGAGAGAGCGCTCACAAAAAGGCCGGCGCCGGGCACATGCGCGCACGACGAAGCCACGGTGAGTATCCAGCGCGCGATTCCCGATGGAACGACCGCCACTGCCCTGGCCAGTGGCAGGCTGACTGTTGATATTATCGCGACCGACCAACTCGAGAGAAGAAGCGCCCCAACAAGCCAGATGGCGAGCAGGTTCGCCACGATCGCCAACACCGGCGCGGGCTCACCGCGCGCGAGCGTCAGCGGTAGGACGCCGAGTTGAGCGCCCGCGCAAACAGCCAGCGCAAGCCTCGCTTTGCCGACCTCGCCGCCGTCCTTTCGCCTCGACAGGAACAGCACGATGCTCAAGGCGGCGGCAAACGAGTATTGAAAACCCGGATCAGCGAGACCCCCTGGATTCACGCAAAGCATCGCTATCCCCGCGATAGACAATCCGGCGAGTGAATCGTATCTCCTGCCGAGCAACATCCCACCGAAACAAGCAACCGCCATAATTGTCGCGCGCACAGCGGATGGCCGAAAGTTGGAAAGCGCGAGCACCAGAAGCGCCATTACGCACGCGACTATCAATCGAGTCCGCTTCCCGACCCCCAGCGCCATCATGGCCGCCAGCGCTATCATCGCGGCGGAACTCACGTGAAGCCCCGAGACCGCGACTATGTGCGATAGGCCACACGCTCTGAGATCGGCGATAATCGTCGGATCCATCCCGTCGGTCTTGCTCAGGCTTACGCCCTCGATGAAGCCCGCGAGCCTCGAGTTGAAGATACGCCTGTACGCCGACGACATCCAACGGCGCGCTCCCGCCACGGAACGCGCTATCACATTGGCCGCCGGAGCGCATACGTGAATGTCACGCCTTTCAGCGCGCATTACGCAGGCCGCCCCATGATCCGCGAGCCATTGCCGATTTCCCGCGGGCGTGGCCACTCTTCCCCGAATCTCTACGTTAACTCCCGGATATATTTCCCTTTTGGGCATGCGACCGGGAACCGTGACGCAGAGCCGTTCCCGCAATGACCATGCCTGCCCCAGCGCCTGGATTTCGGCAACCTCAATGAAAAACGAACTGTTTTCTCCGCTCTCTTTCCAGTCAGAAAGAACCCGCCCGCGAGCGTTCCCAACTGCGTTCTTTTGCGCAATCTCTAAAAGCAATCCAGACTTTAGGGCATGATTGGAAACAAGAATGAGCACCATGCCCAGAATCGCGAACGCTACCGGGAGCATGACGACAAGCGCGTCTCTCCACTTTCCAAGAATGGCTATGAGCGCGCCAACTACGGCCAGTGCGCCGAGGCAGACAAAGAACAGAGCCACATGGAGATATCGTTGAGCCAGAATTCCCGCGGCCATCGAGGCGAAGCACAAAAGATAAAAGCGGCCACGCACTTTAGTTGGCATCCCCAAAACGCATAATGGGGTCAAACCAAATTATGCGTTTTCTCCCACTGCGCCTCTCCGCCCACTCAAACGCATAATTTGGTTTGACCCCATTATGCGTTTTCTCTTGGGAGAGAGTGTTGGGGTGAGGGGCATATGAAACGCCCACTAGATCGTAACCAGATCCTGGAGGGCTTTGAGCTTCGCGGGCCCAATGCCTTCGACGTCATCCAGATCGTCGGCGGCGGAGAAAGGGCCGTTTTTCTTTCGATACTCTATAATTCTCTCCGCCATGGCTGGCCCTATGCCCGGCAACTTCTCGAGCTCGTCAGCGTTCGCGGTGTTAACGTTGACAAGACTTGATTGTCCTGAGGTTGAAACGTTCTCGCCGGGGGCTGTCCCCACTGATGCCTTCTGAGGAACCATGACTTTCTGGCCGTCAGTAAGCCTTCCCGCAAGGTTTATATCATCGAGCGCCGCTTCACTTGATGCGCCGCCCGCGCGCTCTATCGCGTCGGCGACCCGTGAGCCCTCGGGCAACTTGTAGAGCCCCGGCGAGACAATAGCGCCCGCGACATGAACCGTAAGCGTGCGCTCGCGCTCGGGCGCTCCCGCGCTAACGGTTCCATTGTCAATAGTGATTGGACGAGGCTTGGATCTCACGTACGCAAGAACGCTGCCCATGCAAAAAAGCGCTATCAGACAACTTATCGCAACAAGTTGAACTCGCGTGAGTGACGCCGCCGCGTCGATCAACTGTTGCAGGCTCGAACGATCTTGTACTTGCATTGCTTACTAATGATAATACAGCAAAGCAAGCAATGCAACAGGCGGGTGGAATAACAGCGAAAAACGGGGGCGCCGTCAGAGAATCTCGATCAGATTACGATATTGACCAGTTTGCCGGGCACGACGATAATCTTGCGGATGTCCTTGCCCTCGACGTAGCGGAGCGCGTTCTCGCATTCAAGCGCCCTGGCCTTCATCTCATCTTTGGAGATGTCCACCCCAACGGTGACCCTGTCGCGCACTTTGCCATTGACCTGGATAATAAGGGTGACCTCTTCCGGGCGGGCGAGATCCTCGTCCCACGAGGGCCACGGCTGCTCGTGCACACGGCCCCCCGTGCCCGCGACGCTCCATAACTCTTCCGCAATGAACGGCGTAAACGGCGAGAGCAACTGCAGCACGGCAAGCACCGCCTCTGCCAGCACTTCTCTGTCCACAGCGCCATCAGAGATGTAGTGATACACGCCGTTGACCAGCTCCATGATGAAGCTCACCGCGGTGTTGAACGCGAACTGTTCGATGTCGCGCGTTACGTTCATGATCGCGCGATGTGTCATGCTTCTCATCGCCCTGTGCCGGGACGCTGGCCCGGCCGGTGGCGCGTCACCTTCCATCAAAGGCGCAAACCGCTCGTGCACCATCCTCCAGACCCGGCTGAGGAATCTGCGCGCTCCCTCGACTCCCGCATCGCTCCAATCCTTCGATATCTCAGGCGGACCCATAAAAAGGACATAAAGTCTCAATGCGTCAGCGCCCAACCTGTCGATGTAGGCGCCGGGCGCGACGACGTTCCCTTTTGATTTCGACATTTTCGCGCCATCTTTAGTTATCATCCCCTGACACAGCAGATTCTCAAACGGCTCGTCGAAATCGATCATTCCCAGGTCGTATATCACCTTTGTGAAGAACCGCGCGTACAACAGGTGCAGGATCGCGTGCTCGATGCCGCCGATGTACTGATCCACGGGCATCCAGGCGCGAACATTCTCTGAATCGAACGGGGCGTCTCGGTCGCGCGGGCTCACATAGCGAAAGAAGTACCAGGACGAGTCGATGAAGGTATCCATTGTATCCGTCTCGCGCGTCGCGTCACCGCCGCACACGGGGCACGCGGCGTTATGGAAAGACTCTTCAAGGGGCAGTGGCGATTTGCCGCCATCGGCAAGCGGCATCTCCTCGGGGAGCAAAACGGGCAGGTCTTCCTCGGGCACGGGGACGGTTCCACACCTGTCACAGTAGATGATTGGTATCGGCGTTCCCCAGTATCTCTGCCGCGAGACGAGCCAATCGCGAAGCCTGTAGTTGACGGCGCGCTCTCCCCACCCGTTCGCCTCGAGCATGTCACAGATGGCTTCCTTGCACTGCTCGCTCCGGGCGCCGTCAAACTCCCCGGAGTCAACCATGACGCCCGGATCCTCATACGCTTCGGTCATTTCCCGGGCGACGAGCGCGTTACCGGGCGGCTGAATGACCACCGTCACCGGCAGGTCGTACTTGCGGGCGAACTCGAAGTCTCGCTGGTCGTGCGCTGGCACCGCCATGACCGCGCCTGTGCCGTACTCCATGAGAACGAAGTTGGCGGTGTGCACCGGCACGCGGGCGCCGTTCACGGGGTTGATCACGTAATCTTCGAGGAACACGCCGTCCTTCTCGGTCTCCAGCGCCGTGCGCTCGAAAGAGGTGCTTTGAGACAGCCTCTCCCTGAACGCCGCGACGTCCGCCTCGCGCTCGGCGCCGCTCACCAGAACGTCGACAAGAGGATGCTCAGGCGCGAGAAGGAAGAACGTGACTCCGTATAACGTGTCAGGCCTGGTCGTGTAGATGCTTATCTTCTCACCGGTGGACTCCAGCGTGAAATCAACCCTGGCGCCGCGCGACTTCCCGATCCAGTTGCGCTGCATGGTAAGCACGCGCTCGGGCCAGCCCTCGAGACGATCCATGTCGTCCAGCAATCTCTCGGCATACTCCGTGACTTTGAAGAACCACTGGTTCAGCCACCGTGGAACCACCTGAGTGCCGCAGCGCTCGCACGACCCGTCGGCGTGCACCTGCTCGTTGGCGAGAACGGTTCCGCACGACGGGCACCAGTTTGTGATCGCATCGGCCTTGTACGCCAGCCCGCGCTCGTACATCTTCAGGAAAAACCACTGGGTCCAGCGATAGTACTCCGGCTCACACGTTGAAATCTCGCGACTCCAGTCGTACGAGTATCCAAGCCGCTTGAGGTCATCGGTAATCAGATCTATGTTGTCGCGCGTACACTTCGCGGGGTGCAGTCCGCTTGATATCGCGGCGTTCTCCGCCGGAAGCCCAAACGCGTCGTAACCAATTGGATGCAGAACGTTATAGCCTTTTCGCCTGTAGTAACGCGCCATGACATCACCGAGCGAGTAGTTCGCGACATGACCTATGTGTGCCTGGCCGCTGGGGTATGGAAACATGACGAGCACGTACTTCTTCTCGCGCCCAGGCGCCCACTCCGCGCGGAAGGCGCCTTCCGCTTTCCATCGCTCTATCCACTTCGTTTCAATTGCCTTATGATCGTATTCTGGGATCAACCGCTCACCTCCAGACCACAAACGATAGTATCATAGCGAGATCGTGCAAAAAGGGGTCAGGCACCGTCTACCTTTCCGTCTACCGCGGATCGAGGAACGACGCCGTTGGTGGCTGTGGACTTCAAGCCATCATGAATGTTTTAATGAACACGACGCCAACAAGGAGGAGCGGTGAGCGTAAAAAAAGAGAAGGCGGATGTTTTCGGGGCGGGCATGTCGGGGCTGATCGCGGCTATCAACCTGGCGCGCGAAGGGTACTCGGTCACAGTACACGATCGGGAACCCGGCTACGGCGGCTCGCGTCTCTACAACCCGTCCACACATGTCACACCGCTCGATCCCCAGAAAACATCAGAGTACATCGGGATCGACATCTCGCCGGCGTTCCATCCCGTGCAGGCGTGCCCCGCCTACTTTCACGACACCAAAGTCATGTTGCCGGTTGGAGGAGTATACGCGGTCGAGAGAGGCGATAGGCCGACCAGCCTGGACACGCTTCTCTACAACGAATGCAAGGGGCTTTCCATCAAGTTCGAGTTCGACTCGAAGCTGACCGGGGACGACCTGTCGAGTCTTCCACCAAACTCGGTAATCGCCTGCGGACTCACGCAGTCCGCGTACGAAATGCTGGAGATCCCATACCTGCCGTGGCACGGGTGGATATCGAGGGGAAAACTGGAAGTCGGCAGCTACGCCTGGCTATGGTTCGACGAGTGCGTCACCGAGTACGGGTATTTCTCAGCCGTGAACGGTTACTACTTCAACCTGCTGTTCAGCACTCACGAAGTCGAGAAGCCGTGCCTGGATAAGTACAGGTCATTCATGGTTCGAAACGAGGGTATCGAGCACGAGAGCTGGGAGTACGTGTCCGGCGTTGTGCCGCTGGCGCGTCCCGATAACCCAAGGCTCTTCTGGAATGACGCCGTGCTGTGCGGCACTATCTCCGGCGCCATGGATCCGATGCTCTGGTTCGGCATCTCCGGAGCGCTTGTCACCGGCAAGGTGGCGGCGATCGCCATCATGGACAAGGAGCGCGGCGCGGCCGAGTTCAACCGTTTCACCAGGCGCTTCAAAGAGAACTATATCGTCAAGAACAAGATCTGGTCGCCGTTCGTAAGGCCGAACGTGAACGTAATGGAAAAGGCGATCGGTGCGCTCGGCGTCAGTAACATCGAGCGCATGGGAAAACTCTTAGAAGACGGCAAACTCCCGTTCCGCTCTGCGATCCCCGGCTTCAGCCACGTAAGCTGCAACTAAAACGCATAATGGGGTCAAACCAAAATATGCGTTTT
>PHEX01000066.1 GCA_002843005.1 Candidatus Anoxymicrobium japonicum
CTTCTCTCCGCCCAACGCGCCATTGTCTCTTCCTTTTCCATTGTCTGTCGATCCCATCGGACCACCTCCTTGGACGAAAGATTAACCCTTAATCCGTGTTCAAGAAAACTGGGTCCGCTATACTCAAGACAAAGCAAATATCTGTGCTACACAAAGATTTAGCGGCGGATAGTGAAGTACGCGGTAGAGCCTTCGCCGAATCATTCATCGACCCAGAAGCGGCCGTCGTTCTTTTCGACAATTGCGCTGGCCTCATGGATCCTGAGTTCTGGATCGCGATTGAACATGTCGCCGATGTCACCCTCGCCGCCATTCTTGAACGCCCCGGGCGCTGATGTGCGCACGGAGAAGAAGATCGTGCTCGCATCGCTCTTCGAGCCCACCACCGCATATGGACTCGTGCCCTCGAGTGGTGAGGCCGTGAGCGCCCGCCCTATCAGGATCTCCATCACGCGCCAGAAGTCATCCTCCGGGTAAATGACGGCGGGAAGCGCGCGGGATGGCAGCACCTCGGCTTCGATAGGCCAGATCTTCTGAATCAACTGCTCGCCGACAACCCTTGTCACATAAGACGCGTCGACAATCGTGGCCGCGCGCCCGGCCGGCGCGGTCGCCCCGGTTCCCTGATTTGCCTTGTGCCTCAGCATCTTTATCATCTCTCTCCCCCTTATTCCCACGCGCTCTTTCGCTTTGCGCTTTGCAATAGCAGGTTCGTCACGTACGGTTATGAGGACGTTGCGGGCAGGTAAAAAAATTCGGTTAAAGAGAGAAACGACCCTGGAGGGTTTCATCGTCATCAACGTGGGTGGACGGTGCTTGACTCCTGGCCTGGCCTAAGTGTCCCATTCCATAAATACTCGCAAGCGAACGCCGCTGCATCCGCGCCTGCCGCATTCCGCTCTTTCCCCGTACGTTACCGTATTTATGGAAAGGGGCACTAAGTCTTTGTATGGCACAGACATTCCCGTCTGTGATGCTTTGTCTTTATCGTGTCCACTCTGGGGAGAGGGGGCATAAAGAAAAAGACCTGAACCTATTTGTTATTATAATCCGTCACAATAATTATGAAGTGCTGTCCCAAGGAACAACGCGTGAAAGTTTTCAAAACAGGCTCGTCGGGCCGCGAGGTCAGAGATATTCAGAACAGACTGGTTTCCGCCGGGTTCCTTGCGCGCAAGAACGATGAGCGCTCGTCCGGCATGTTCGACAGAGAAACCGAGCTCGCCATCCGCGCGTTTCAGCAGAGCAGAGGCCTTCACGCTGATGGTATCGTCGGGCCGGACACATGGCCTGTTCTGGTGGACGCAAGCCGCGCGCTGGGGGATCGATTTGTTTATCTGCGCGAGCCCCCGCTGCACGGCGATGATGTCGCCGACTTGAAACGCCGCCTCAACGCTCTCGGCTTCTACAGCGGCAAGGAGAATGGCGTCTTTGACCACGACACCGCCATTGCCGTCGAGCAGTTCCAGCGCAACAGCGGCCTGAGCGCGGACGGCATCGTTGGGATCGCGACTGTTGACGCGCTTCTTCGTCTCTCGCGTGTTACCAAATCGACCAGCGTGGCTTCTGTTCGTGAAACAGAAAAAGGACTTCCCTCCGGTGGCATCGCCGGCAGGCGGATCATGCTGGATCCCGGGCATGGCTACCCTCCCGACCCGGGCGAACTGGGTCCCTCAGGCGTTCGCGAAAGTGAGGTCGCCGAGTTGATCGTCGAGCGCCTCGGCCAATTGCTGGTGGAATCGAAAGCGACAATTTTCTACTCGAGAAGGCGCAGCGAGTACATGGATGTCGTGAGCCGGGTCGCATGCGCCCACGAGCAGTCGGTCGAGCTGATGCTCTCCATTCACATGAACTCGCACGCCGGGCAGGTGGCGCGCGGGGCCTCGTGCTACTACTTCTCGAGTGGGAACTATCGCTCTCCCTACGGCTACCGTCTCGCGAACCACATCCAGGATGCCCTGGTGGACGCTTGCGGCCTTGTGGACTGCCACGCGCACGGACGCGCCTACGGGTTGCTGCGCGAGACGCGGATGCCCGTCATCATTGTCGAGCCAGTCTTCATAACCAACCCTGACGAGGAGACCCTCCTCAAGGACGAGGCGTTTCTTGCCAGGATCGCCTCCGCTATCGCATGCGCCACGGAAAAGTACTTCCTCGGGGTGAAAACCCGCGCTGAAGAGCGCGCGTCAATGTCACATGGCAAAAATTGATCTCGCGTTTGAAGCCCACTGTTGTGTTCCACCATGTTATATTATCTGAACATGAACTCTGCTTACCCGTGAAAGGATCAGATTGAGGTTCCTTGAGAAGGATCTCCGCATAAAAATAACGGGCGGCTTCATTGTCTTCATCGTCATTTTGGTTGTCGCCTCAATAACAATCAGCCACGGGCTTGTCACTCGGATAATCTGCAACGACATCAATCAGTACATGAGCGATTCAGCCAACCTGACGCGCAACGTCGTGGAAGTCGCTCTCGAGAGTCGGGGCGCGCGCATATTGCTTCTGGCCAACTATCCCGCCTTGCGGGATCCAGCAGCAACCCCCGAGTCCCGCGCTGCCGCTCTCGCGCTTTCCGTTCAAGATTGGTCGCTCGGACATGATGTTTTGTTCACCGATACCAACGGCAACGTGATCTCCGGTACCGGAAAGCTCTCCACAATTGCGAACGTGAGTGGCACAAATTGGTTCGATACCGCCCTGTCCGGGGGCGTCACTTTTACTTACCTTTCCAACCGCGCGGAGCTAAGCGCCGTTTTTCTCGAGTCCCCGGTGTTCACCGTGTCTGCCCCGGTACGAGACAGCAAGAACCAGATCTTCGGCTACATCGTGGCCTTCACAAAAACCAGCGATATCACTAAAACGGTGGCCAGCGTACATATCAAGCGCACCGGCCACGGGTTTCTTGTGGACAAGGATGGAGGGCCGATCGCAGGACGCATTTTCCCGGCTGTGGCCGGGATTTCCGCGGCGAGCAAGCAATCTCTCGAGAATCTGATCGTTCAAGCAGCCACAGGAAACAGCGGCTCAGAGTCCATCCAGTACGATGGAAAAAAATATCTAATCGCGTGGACCCCCGTCAAGCAACCCGACGGCGTGGCGATCTCCGGGCCTGGCTGGATAATCGGGGTAGCCGTTCCTACGCTCGAGGCGTACGCCCCCGCCAACCAGATCGCAATGACGCTTCTCTTGTTTGCTCTGGGAGTTCTGACCTGTGGAATCGCGGCATCCTTTTTCCTGGGGAGAAGCATCGTCCGACCCATAGACGAGCTTGTGTCGAGCGCCAACCGGATCGGCGCCGGTGACATGACTGGTGACATTATGATTCGCACTCGAGACCAGGTGGGGTCTCTCGCCACAACTTTCTTGAGGATGCGCGACTACCTGCGCGACGCGCTGTTGGAAACCAGCCGCACAACGGCCAGAATGTCGGCTCTCGCCGACGAGCAATCCGCCGGGACTTTGGACGTGTTCAGCAATGCCGAAGACATTGTCGAGTCCGCGGTCGTCCTCGCCAGGAACTCGGAGTCGCAGACCCAGAAATTCCACAATCTGATCGAGTACCTGGAAAACATGCCCGAGAAAGAGCGCGAACTTGCGTCAACCAGGGAGGCCCGAGAACTCCTGCAAGAAAGTGAGATCCTTGCCGAAGTCGGCGCCAACAAAGCTATCGAGATCGCCTCCGCCATTCAGGATCAACGTGTCGCTGCCCGGGATGTCGCAACCGCGGCGCGAAGGCTCTCGGAGTTGGCGCGCGAACTCGACAAAATGGTCAAGAAATTCAAGATTTAACTTTGGGGCTAGGTCTTTTTTTTGACCTGGCCCCAAAGTTAAATCACGAGTAGCCCGTGTTTGATCGAGCTGACCTCGACCTCGCCCGTACAAGGATTGAACTTCACCGTGCGTCCGTGATCGCCGCCGGTGTCCTCTCCCTCAAGCGGTATATTCAACTTCTCGAGCTGGCGCTTGACCGCCTCTACGTTCCGGGCCCCTATATGGGCAGGCGGGTCGTTTGCTCTGTCACCGCGTCGCGCGGTGAATATCTCAAACATCTGCGCGCCGCCGACAATCTTGCACCTCAGGCAACTCTTTCGCGCGCCCATCGCCACCAGCTCCTCGACCAGCCGCGCGACCGCCGTGTCCGCGAACTTGCCCGCCGCCGTATCAATCTCCTTCCCGTGGCTGTCCGGCAGCATTACATGGGCAAGGCCACCCATTTTCTTGAACGGATCGAACATGGCGACCGCGACACACGACCCGAGGCCAAAGCTCGCGAGTATGCTGGAGTTGCACGCGATTTTGATCTCCGCGACCCCGACGTTTACGACCTCACTCAAATGGCACCCCCAGCCGCTCGAGAATGATCGCGAGGCCTCCCATGTCGGGGAAGAGGACAAGGTGCCCCAGTATCTTTACCCCGGATACCATGAAATCAGTCTCTATCACCAGCACGTAATCCTCGACGGCGCCAGTGTCCACCAGCACGTAGTCGATTATCGCGCCAGCCATGTCCATCGCGAACCCTGGGACAGATGGCCTGAAGAAGAGCCCCGTCAACTGCCCCAACGCGTTCAGGTAGGCCCCGGAAAGAATGCTCCCTGTCTCCTGGAGCGCGGACTCCTTCACCACCGCGATGTCGAGCGCTCCCAACACAGTCGGGACCATCAAGTCGGCAAGCAAGTTCGCGTTCTCTTTCTCCAGTAGCAGGAGAATGCTTCCCGAACAGTCGCCTGTGATGTGAAGGTAGACGCCGGCCACCGGAACCTCGGGTCCTCCGACCAGGTCGGGAACGAAGGCAAGAGAAAGAAGTCTCGCCTTCGGCACGGAAAGATCGACCTTTTTGTTCACCATCTCAGAAAGGGCAATCGCCGCATTGCCGGCGCCGATGTTCCCTACTTCCCGCAACGCGTCGATTTGAATTGCTGAAAGCGATTTGTTAGTTTCATTTGACATTATGCTCATTCCTTTCGCATGGACAGCTACATCAGGTTCGGGACATCCAGTATCAGCGCGATACGCCCCGTTCCCAGTATCGTCGCGCCTGCGAACCCTTCGATTCTCTTCAAGAACTTATCCAGCACATTGATGACTATTTCCTGCTGCCCGAGAAGGGAGTGCACCCCCAGCGCGACAAGCCTCGGCCCTGTCTCCACAATGACCACGGGGAAAGACTTCGCGCCGTTGAGCTGATAAGAGCACCCGAGCGCTCTATCAAGCCTCAACAGTGGGATAGTCTCGTCTCTTAAGAATATTGCCTCGTGGTTTTGCGCCGTCTTGATCTCATCAGGATTGATAATGTGCGTCTCTCGCACGGTTCCGAGCGGGACGGCGTACGTCTCCCCCGCCACTTCCACCATCAACGCATGAACTATCGCAAGAGTGAGGGGCAGTTTCAGTGTCATCCTGGTCCCCTGGCCTGGCTCGGAACTCAGCAGCACAAATCCGCCCAGCGACTCCGCCCTGGACTTTACCGCGTCCATTCCTACCCCACGACCCGAGACGTCGCTCACCTGATCGCTCATCGAGAAACCGGGCAGGCACAGCACGCGCAGGACGTCGTCTTCTGTCAGGGCGCGGCGCTCGTCCGCGGTGACAAGTCCCTTCTGCAGGGCGCGGTCGAAGACCCTCGTCGGTTGTATGCCCTCTCCGTCATCCTCGATCTCGATCGCCACGTAATTGCGGTCTCTATACGCGGACAGCTTCACTGTTCCACACGCGGGTTTGCCCTGCTGGCGCCTTTTTTCGGGGGACGCAATTCCGTGGTCGATAGCGTTTCTTATCATGTGTATCAACGGATCGGATATCTCATCGAGGATCGTTCGATCGAGCTCGATCTCCTTGCCTTCCACTACAAAATCGATCTCTTTGTTCTGGGCCATCGCAAGATCCCTCACCATCCTCGGGAAGCGGCTGAACACGTGCTCCACCGGCACCATCCGGGTTTTCATGACCTCCTCTCGCAGCTCGGCGGTGAGCCGCGCGGTCTGGTCAAGCGCCTCGCGAAGTTCGGGAATGTCGAAACTCGAGGCTATCTGCGCGAGCCTCGTCCTGTTAATGACGATCTCCCCGACCAGGTTCATGAGAGTGTCAAGCCTGGCTATGTTCACTCTCACGCTCTGGGTCTTTCTCGCGACGAAGATTGGGTCGGCTCTGCCGCCGCTCTTCTGTGTCGCAGGGATTTCTCCAGTCCTTGCCTCCTGTTTGGGTTCGTGCACCACGTCGCATGTCACGCATGCTATCTCCGCTATCGCAAGCAAGGATTTCTCGACACGCTCTGAGGCTTCGCGGGTCGCAATCGCCACCTGGAAACTGCTATCGAACTTCTCGTCTTCCAGGACCTCAGCGGAAGGCAGGGAACCGATCACATCGCTGAACTGCGCGAGTTTTTTGAAAACCATGAACACGCGCACCGACTTGAGCAAGCATTCTTCGCTGAGCTCTACCGTCACTCTCAAAATGCGCATGCCTGCCATGGCCGAGTACTTGAGCATGTCCTGCTCACCCAGCTCGAGAACGCCAGCCCCTGTTTCCGCGGACGGCCTGGGCTCTTCGTCTTCGGGTTCGGGCGCTGCCGGGGGCTCGACGGCCGCTTTCCCGGTTGAAGCAGACGGTTCTTCAGGTGGAGTCTCGGCCGACACTGGTTCCTCCAAAGCTTGCGGCACGGCCGCGCGTTTCTCCGTCGTCGCCGCTTCGGCAATAGCCCTGATCTCCAGTACTAGCCCGCTGAAATCGATCTCCTGAGAGCGATCCCCCGCGATAGCGTCAATAATTTCGCCAAGGGTGTCGAAGCACGCGAAAAGAACCTCGACCACCCTCGCGGTGACTGCCGCGTCGCCCGCGCGTAATTGCTCGAGGAGGTTCTCCATCTCGTGGGCAAGCTCAGTGAGCTGGTCATACCCCATTGTCGCCGACATGCCCTTCAGCGTGTGGGCGGAACGGAATATCTCTGTGACGACGTCAAGGTTTCCTGGCTCGTTCTCGAGCTCCAGCAAGAACTTGTTCATGGCGTCCAGATGTTCCTGCGCCTCTGTGATAAATAAATCTTTGTACTGGGAGATATCCATTCCCATGCGCTCGCTCTCCGGTTTCTACAAGTGGGCGACTATTGCTTCCACTATCTTTTCCAGGGGGAGAACCTCGTCAGCAATTCCCCGTTCGATAGCGGCGCGAGGCATTCCATAAACCAGGCACGTTTCTTCATTCTGGGCTATCGTCTTGCCACCCACGTCCTTTATCATCCCGAGCCCCATCGCGCCATCGTTGCCCATTCCGGAAAGCAACACGCCAACCGCTCGCTCGGAGAAAACTTGCGCGGCGCTCTCCATGGTCACATCGATGACAGGGCTCGCGCCATACCTGGCCACTGTCGGCAACAGTCTGACTCGCGCTTTTCCGCCTCCAATTTTTTCGAAGGCCATGTCCCGGCCCCCCGGCGCGACAAGCGCGACCCCCGCCAAAAGCTCTTCTCCGTCAGTCGCCTCACAAACCTCCACGCGCGCTTTCGCGTTGAGTCGATCGGCGAAAGACGCCGTAAACTGCGAAGGCATGTGTTGAACGATTACGATCGACGCGGGCACGCCCTCGGGCAACGCGGGCACGATCTCCATCAGCGCCCTGGGGCCGCCCGCCGAGGCGCCCAGAACAACCACCTTGCCTCCCCTGACCGTTTCGCTATTAAACTTGACTTCCTTTTTTGGTGGCCTGGCCCTGCGCGCGCGCTCCCATGCTTCCTTTGCGCGAGAGCGCGCCGCCGCCTTTATTTTGTCGAGGACACACTCGCGCACCTCCTTAACCGATGTCGGAAACTGGCTCGGCTTCGCGATAAAGTCGACCGCTCCAAGCTCAAGAGCCTTCAGTGTCGGCGCGGCGCCTTTGCTGACAAACGCGGATAGCATGACCACCGGTCGAGGAGATTTTTTCATTATGTACTCGAGCGCGGATAGCCCATCCATCACGGGCATGTGAATGTCCATTGTGACGACATCCGGGGCAAGCTCATTCGTCAGATTTATCGCCTCTACCCCGTCGCGCGCGATACCCACTACCTCGAGCTCTGGATCCTGCGAGATCATGTCGACCAGAAGTTGTCTTACCAGCGCGGAGTCGTCCACTATGAGAACGGTGATCTTTTTTTCCAACTCTCCCGCCTTCGTTTTCTAGCGCGGCCTATCCCTCGTCGTTGTAAAGAGCTTTGCGAACCGCTTCGATTACCTTGGTTGGCTGGAATGGTTTGATTATGAAGTCTTTCGCGCCCGCCTCGAGAGCCTCGATCACGAGAGGTTGCTGACCCATGGCGCTGCACATGAGAACTGTGGCGCCGGGGTCTATTTCGATGATGTTGCGCACGGCCTCAATGCCGTCCATCTCCGGCATTACAATGTCCATTGTGACAAGGTCAGGGCGCAGTTCGGCATACTTTTTCACGGCTTCCACGCCGTTCTCCGCCTCTCCCGCTATCTCGAATCCGTCTTTCGAGAGGATGTCTTTGATCATCATCCTCATGAAAAGGGCATCGTCGACTATGAGAACAGATGGCGCCATGAAATCCTTCCTCTCTTGCTAATGGCAATGTCAATGCCTTTTGCGCGCGTGGTCATTCTTCTTCCTCTTCGGCCTGCGCACTGTTGCTTATCTCGTCGATGTCGATTCGCTCCTCCTCCGAGAGAACCCCGTCAACATCAAGCAGTATCAACAGCCTTTCCTCGATTTTTACCACACCTCTTATCAGTGAGGACTCAACGTCTCCGGCCGTCAGCGTCGGAGAGGCCTCTACGTCGTCCTTGTTGATATTGATGACTTCGGGAGAGTCCACTATCAGCCCGACTTTCACTTCCCCGGCTTCCACAACCACTATTCGGCTCGCGGATCCGCGTTCCGAAGCCTCGATTCCGAGCCTGGAGGCAAGGTTCACCACCGCTATTATCTGACCGCGCAGGTTAATGACGCCTTCCACGAACTGCGGCGCCCTGGGCATTCTTGTGATGTCCACCAGCGAGATGACACCCTCAACCTTCAGGACGTCCACGCCAAACTCTTCCTTCCCCACCTTAAAGGCGACGAGCTGCATCTCCCTGCCAACCGCGTATCCCTTGTCCTCCATCAATCCTCCTTCTTCTTCTCTCCTCTTATTCCTCTTCCTCTTCCTCTTCCTCTTCCTCTTCCTCTTCCCCCTCCTCCTCCCCGAGCAAAGCGAGGGATGTTTTCCCCGACCGACGTCTCAAGTCCCCGAGCGCCCTCTTTCCCTTTCCCTTTTCCTCTCCCCAAGCAAAGCGAGGGGTGTTTTCTTCGACCGACTTCGAGTCCGCGAGCGGAGGGCGAAGAAGACACCCCGAGCGCCCTCTTTCCCTTCTCCCCCCAACAAGAGGAGAAAACGCATATTTTGGTTTGACCCCATTATGCCTTTTCCCCAAGCAAAGCGAGGGGTGTTTTCTTCGGCCGACTTCGAGTCCGCGAGCGGAGGGCGAAGAAGA
>PHEX01000067.1 GCA_002843005.1 Candidatus Anoxymicrobium japonicum
CCCGCCAATCGAGCCGATCAAGATCATCAACCTGATCCAGAAAAACCGCAGCTACAAGCTAGCCGGACAGGATAAAATTTCCCTCCTTCGCCACTGCCCGACCCTGAACGACAAGGTCGCCGCAGTCAAAGACATGATTCGCCAGCTGAGCAACTGACCATGACCACACACATTGAAAACATCAACGTAACCGCCTTCGACGACATGCCGACGCCGGAAGAGATCCACGCCGGTCTGCCGCTGTCGGCCAAGGCCGAAAAGACGGTCACCCACGGTCGGCACCTGCTGCGCAACCTCCTCGATCGCAAGGATCACCGCCTGTTCGTTGTCGTCGGCCCCTGCTCCATCCACGACCCGGTCGCCGGCCTCGACTATGCCCGCCGCCTGAAGAAACTGTCCGATGAAGTCGGCGACACGCTGCAACTGATCATGCGCGTCTACTTTGAAAAGCCCCGCACCACCGTCGGCTGGAAGGGCTACATCAACGACCCGTTCATGGACGACAGCTTCCGCATCGACGTCGGCATGGCCAAGGCCCGTGAATTCCTGCTGCAGGTTGCCGAAATCGGCCTGCCGACCGGCACCGAGGCGCTCGACCCGAACTCGCCGCAATACTACGGCGACCTCATCACCTGGACCGCCATCGGCGCCCGCACCACCGAATCGCAGACCCACCGCGAGATGTCCTCCGGGCTATCGACCCCGGTCGGCTTCAAGAACGGCACCAGCGGCGACCTCGGCGTCGCCGTCAATGCCATTCTCTCCGCCTCCAAGCCGCACTCCTTCCTCGGCCTGACCAATCAGGGCCGCGTCGCCGTCGTCCGCACCAAGGGCAACAGCTACGGCCACATCGTGCTGCGCGGCGGCGACGGCCGCCCGAACTACGACACCGTCTCCATCGCCATGGTCGAACAGGCCCTCGACAAGGCCAAGCTGCCGCACAACATCGTAGTTGACTGCTCGCACGCCAACAGCTTCAAGAAGCCGGAACTGCAACCGCTGGTCATGGCCGACATCGTCAACCAGGTCCGCCTCGGCAATAAATCGCTGGTCGGCGTGATGATCGAATCCAATATCGAAGCCGGCAACCAGTCGATTCCGGCCGACCTCAGCCAGCTCAAATACGGCTGCTCGGTGACCGACGGCTGCGTCGATTGGGATACCACCGAGAAGATGATCCGCGACGCAGCGATTCTGCTGCGGGATGTGTTGCCGGAACGGGTGTAACGGGAGGCGACGACGATGCCGACCATCAGCCAGTTCTTCGGCATCGTCATATAGAGGACTGGGAACTATGCCGAGCCGGACAGCTACCGAAGAAAATTCGACCGCTGGAGCAGTTCTGGCCGCGCCGTGGCGTATTGAGGCTGTCTCGGTCCTGCCCAATCACCGGCTAGCCCTGACCTTCCGTGACGGACTGGTTGGGGTCGCCGATTTTTCGGCAATCGCTACAGCCGCCAACCCCGGCATCTACGCGCCGCTGGCCGACCTTGATTTCTTTGCTCAGGTAAAAGTTGAACTGGGCGCTCTCACTTGGCCTAATGGTGCAGACATTGACCCCACCTGGCTGCATGAGAGTCTGGCAACCGATAAAACGTGGGCTGTCACCTTTTAGCTCCATGGCCAAGGCATCCACCAGTCGCTACGACGTGTCGGAGCATCTTCGAACCTCGGAAGAGATGGCCGCCTTCCTCGAAGCCTGCCTTGAAGAAGCCGATGGCGATGCCGCACTCATCGCAAAAGCCTTGGGCGATATCGCCCGAGCCAAAGGCATGAGCCAAGTTGCCTGCGATGCGGGACTCTCCCGCGAAAGCCTCTACAAGGCGCTTTCTGGCGAACACAGCCCTGGCTTTGATACTATCCTCAAGGTTGTTGGCGCCCTCGGCCTGAAGCTCCATGCCGGCATCAGTAACTCATGAATCCAACAAGAATCTGATTGGGCAAAGTCATTAAATCTCTCCGCAACCTTTGATTGCCATAGCCGCCGACAAACCTCTGTGAAGGAAGTTTTCATGACCCAAACTGACCTTGCCAAGATGCCCATCTCGGAAAAAATCCAGTTAATGGAATCGCTCTGGGAAAGCCTGAGCAACGACCCTGTTACTGCTGAGGTAGTTCCGGCCTGGCACGGCGATGTTCTCGCCAAACGCGCAGTTCTGCTTGATCAGGGTCAGGAGCCTGTATCCGCCTGGGGTGATGCGAAACAACGCATTCGCGACAAGACCGCCAAGCAGTAAATAAAAATTTTCCTGAGGCTCCTAATGCACAAATACAGGATCTACTATTTAGCCGATCATGACGACGGTGACCCAACGACTTATGAATCATCGATTCCGGTTTCTCCTGGCGATGTCATTCAGTTGCCTGAGACTGGCGATTTCCATCAGGCCATCCGTCTGCTACAGCAAAAGACAGGTACGCGTTTAGATCTTTCAAAATCTGCTCAGTCCGAGGCTGAGGCAAGGCTTCTATCAGTTCAGTATGGATTCTGGCCAGCAGGCTAGCTGCACTCTTTACGTGAGCAATAGGGTCTGACCCCCTATTGGGATGTGACCCCCTATTGGGATGCGGCCTTCCTCGGCTGAGCTTGGCGTTATGAGTATGAACGATGATCAGCGATATTTTTTATGGATTAACATCGTATGTGTCTCAATACCCTACCGTTGCTATTGGGGTGGTCGGACTTTTCATTGCGCTAAATTCATTAATGATCGCAAGGTGGCAAAGGGATCGCATTTTTTACGAAAACCTTGAAAAAAGTAGCACCTTCCAAATAGCGGAAAATTTGAAAGATATTGAGAGGATTTTAAATAAAAAAATAGGTGCTAATGACCGATACTCTTTGCAAGATATATTGGATGGAAATATACGGCCGGATATAAATCAAGATATAGAAAATCAGCTATCAATACTCGCACGCTATTTCTCCGAATTTGCGGCCAACCTGGAGAAGTATTCGGCCAACATAATGATAAGAAAAAAAGTTTGTTTTAACTTCCAAGAATATGGCAAAAAAGCCAGAAAGTACTATCGGCTATTTAAGAAATACAATTTCGAAGACATCGGAATAGAGTTTTCTATCGGCCACTTAAAATCGGCCGGTATACTTATGGACGATGAATAAATCAAAACATAATGAGATCAACGTTATTTATTTCGATAAGTAAATAAACAATAGGGGTCAGACCTATTGTTTGTCCAAACCCCTATTCTTCAATCAACGCGTGCTCTGCACTCACCCATCAAACACCAAAGGGAGATGCACCCTTGAAGCTCATTCTTCCCATTATGCTTGCACTGACACTTGGGGCCTGTACAACCCTCGAGCAGTCCAACCGCATTTCTACGCGACTAGTCGGGAAGGAGTTCAACTCCATCGCCTCGCGTTACCTTGACCGGCCCACTTTCGCTGCTATCGAGCGCATGAGCGACAAGGCAACTGTACTCCGCGTGAAAATGTCGATGTACGGCTCCAAGGAATCAAACCTTCCCTTTCTCCAAGGCAGGAGTGCAGCGTATGTCGCGCACATCGATAAGTTCCTTGAATGGGAGGCTCTGGCGAAGAGCCGAGGCGACGCACTAACAAAGGACATCGGGCGAGTGCCCGCATGGTCCAACGGGCCTAGCGGCGACCTGAAGTTCGTCTTTCACAGCGGTAACGCCGCGACGCACTTCTTGGCCATTTCGTTCTGTGCGGCGGGCACGTGCCTCGACAATCAGACCGTGTACTTTGATGCTGCCTCTGTCCAAGAGCTGCGGCGCCTCCTTCTTGCGCTGGATGACGGCTCTCTCGGGAAGGCTAGTGTGGACAGCGTATACAAGTAACGTCCGGACCCAAAGGGGAAATGGGTCAGAGTCATTTAGCAAGCCAAAGAACAGCCAAAGGGGTCAGAGAGATTTTTTTGCCGCCAACAGCCCAGACATTTATATGTCTGTGACCCCATTGGCTCTGCTCCGCCCCCTTCCGTCCTACCTTTGATCTTTGTGGAAATATGCCAATGAAGCCATTGTATCTACTCGTATTTGCAGCCGTTGCTGGATGCGCATCTAACTCTGGGATCGTTCAAATGGGTAGCAACACCTACATGGTCTCCCGCCAAGCGGCAACTGGTTTCACGGGAATGGGTACTCTCAAAGCCGAAGCAATGAGAGAAGCGTTTGAGCAATGCCAGAAGACGGGGAAAGCAGTTGAGGTTATTGAGACAGTTGATGCAAAGCCTCCATATATATTCGGCAACTTTCCAAAGACAGAGATTCGATTCAAGTGCGTAGTCGAATAGATGCGAACCACGCAGCAAACCCAAAGCGGTCATAGTATTTATTTTCCTGCCACTAATAGCCCGGAAACATATATCTCTCTGACCCCTTTGCTTGTTAGCCCCCTCCGCCTCCGCCCCAAAAAGGACGCATAGGTTATGTCTCAAAAAGAAGATTCGTTCACACCAGCAGTAGCAAATGACAGCCAAAATGCCCGACGGAACGAAATTGTTCGATGCCCTGCGTGTGGAGCTGAAATGGCGAGAAAAAAACTCAAAAAACATAAACGCAATGCTCACACTCCACCGCAAACCCAAGATCCACTCGAAAAAACATTAAAAACAGCAAACCCAAAGAGCACTATTAGAAAAATAAAAGATGAATTAAGAAACGACGTCAAACAGTTGAAGAGCGTCCCGTTGGAATATCAAGCTAGCGTTTACGCCAGGATGGAAAGAGAAAAACGCGCACAGCAAGATATTAAAAGACGAGAGCAACTTCAAACACTGAAATCAACAGAAAAAAAACTTAAGGAAGAGCTTCGAAAAACAATCACACCATCCGTTCGAGTAGAGTTGGAAAGAAAAATATTAGCCTGCGATAAAGCCATAAAAAACGCTCCGAAACCCAGGCGCAGTTGGTCTCCGATTCTTTCCGGCTCTTTCGAGTCAGGCAAGTAATTTTGCCTAACACTGCGGTCAAGGCCGCTCCCTCCCGTCGCTGGACGCTGCGCGATAAAACACCGCGCAGCGCCCCTTACCTACAACGTTATACAAAACGGAGACATCGATGAGCGCCAAGGAATTCGCGGGCCAGTTAAAGCAGACCATCGAAGGTCTCAGGAACAATGGAACGGCGGCAATTTATTGCAACAACCTTATTGCCTATCTGGAAGAAGTAATAAATTCGCCTTCTCCAGTAGTAACACAGGCAGAGCTTGAACACTACAAAGCACAACTGCAAGTATGGGTCGAAGCAGAAAAACGAAATCATGCTTCCGACCTTGAAATGTTTCGCTCTGTTATACAAGCAGGGCAAAATGCCGTTAAATCTTCATTTCTGCTGAATGGCGGTGCCTCAGTTGCACTGCTGGCATTTATTGGAAAGCTAACTGAAGAGCAACAGTCAAAAATCCCTGAATTCGCTGATTCTCTGACAATTTTTGTTGCCGGTGTTTTGGCTATAGCCATGGCATCCGGCGTGACATATTTAAGCCAGTGGTTTTATGCTGAGTCTGAATCATGGAAACAAAAGGCCGGCTTTGCCCTGAATATGGCATCCATAGTATTAGGCCTTTCTTCTTATGGCTTTTTCATATGGGGCATGTGTAGAGCTTACTCAAGCTTTCTGGCATTCGTATAACAATGCGCTCAAATCGTTCGCTTCGCTCAGCAAAGGCGCTCAGCAAAGGCGCTCAGCAAAGGGGTCAGCAGCAAAGGGGTCAGAGACATTTTATTCCCCAGCGCCTAAAGGGGTCAGAGACATTTGGATTCCCAATTCACTCCGACCCCTTTGATTAAGGGAAGATTGCAAAGAAACTGAAACAAGCTAACAAGAACATGCAAGCTACAAAATGACCCGCGCGGACGCGCAACCAAAGCAACCAAAGGCACAATCAAAGGGGTCAGAGCTACTTGGTTTGAAAAGAATATGTCTCCGACCCCTTTGGCTTTTTATGCATATTTTCCATAGATATTTAATTTTTTGATCATTATTTTTATCATGTTCACTAGAAACCTAATAATCCAATTAATACTTATATTTTTCTCACCGTTTAATTACTTACATGCAGCAGGATTTCAAGACTTACCTTGGGGAACAGATATTTATTCTATACAAGAGAAATTTAGTAACGCCAGATTCGAGACCCCATCGGAAAAAGTTTATCCTATATGCAATAATCAGCACGGCGAAACCTATCTCTGCACTATTGCGCAATCAATGTGTGAAAAAATGGGCAGAGGTTGCCATCCTTCGCTATTGGTAAAAAATTACCAAGTAGGCACATATCCATTTACATTAACCTTTGAGTTTTCTCGAGAAAACACACTTCACGGCGTAAGCTTAAGCTATTCAAACAATTTGATTGGACAATCTTTTCAAGAAGGAAAATCCGTCCATATGGCACTATTGAGAAGCTTAGAAGGTAAATATGGCAAGCCAACCGAAGCCGAACCATTGGAGATAGCGAAACAAAAAATTGGAGGTGCTTATAGTGCGACCGCCTTTTATCAGTGGAAGAATAACGAAACAAGAATAAACTTTATATTCTCCGGAAGATTTGACACGATAACTCATAAATATGTCGACATTGGCGGATCCCCGAACATCACAATAATCTACTCTCCGTTAATTGACGAAGCAGCCTCAAAACTCTAGAACCGAAGGAACCAAAGGGGTCAGAGTCATTTACTTTGAAATGAAAATGTCTCTGACCATTTTATCCATGAAAACGCCGATATTTTTATTCGCCTTTTTTGTCTAATGAGTATTTTTGGCTGTGAACAACAAAAAACAATAACTGATTTTTATGCGGATTTTGATCGCAATTGCAAACATGAATACTTCATTAGAGAGATGAAAGAGACAGAAGCACAGGTTATTTGTACCTGCATGATGAAAGAAGCAATAAATCGCTGGAAATCCTTGGGAGAGCTAGAAGACTCACTTATCAAGGAAGATCGGCAACCCAGAGGGCCTACAGACTTCTTACGTGGTGCTTCAAGAATAACTTACAGGTCATGCAAAAAATCGGACCCAAAGGGGTCAGAATGATTTAGCTGCAATGTAACCATTTCCGATCTCTTTGATTTTCTTCGATCCGATATCTTTCCATGCTCGCACTCGACCACGTTTCCATTTCGGTTCCCAGCACCGAAACAGCTCGCCCCTTTTACGATGCAGTGATGGCCGCGCTTGGCATCGTCAAAGTCTATGATCGTCCTGGTGCGCTCGGCTACGGCGTGCGCTGTAACGACATTGAAGACTTTCATTCTTGCTTGGCGGTTTATGAGTCGGCTGAGGCCAATTTCGACGATAAGCGTCACTGGTGTTTCAAGGCGACCACCAGAGCACAGGTCGCAACCTTCCATTCCGCCGGTCTGGCTAATGGCGGCAAAGACAATGGTGCGCCGGGCCTCCGGCCGAACTATCACGCCAACTACTTCGGTGCCTTCCTCTTCGACCCGTTTGGCAACCGTATTGAAGCTGTCTGTCATCGCGCGGAATGAGAGGCCGATCGATACCGAGAACTGGGGTATTGCCGGCGAATCGATCACCGTTCGCCGGGCGCGGGGCGTGTCGCCTTTACTTGGCCGGTTTCCCCCGATGAAGGCAAAGCGCTCCAAACCACGCCACGCCGCTGAGAGCAGCCACCAAGGCCATCCCATGGACTCCTTCTGCGAATGGGACAGCGACACCCTGGTCCTCAACATCCTCGGCCAGCCCAATGCCAACCGCGATGCGATCGGCAAGCCCAAGGGCAAGCAACTCCAGGTCAGCGTGACGGCAGCGCCGGTGGCGGGCCGGGCGACGGATCACATGGTGCGTTTTCTGGCGGCCGAGTTTGCCGTTTCCCCGGCGGCCATCACGGTGGTGTTTGGCCGCTTCAATATCAACAAGCAGCTCCGCATCCGCGCGCCGCAAAACCTGCCGGCCGTCATCGCCCGGCATCTGGCGCAGCAACCTCTTCAACTTGAACTCTGACAGCACACCATGAACCTCATCATCCAGGGCGGCGCCCTCCCCACTTTTCTGCTTGAACGACTCGTTGCCGCGACCGGCGCCCATGCCGTCGAACCGCGCCCGCCGCAGGTGGTGCGGCTGACGGGGGCGAGCCGCACGGCGGAGTTCGAGGCGCTGGTGCCGTTGATCGAAGCCGAGAAGCTGGACTGGGCTTTCGTTCAGTCGGGCCGCAAGCTGAGCGATTTCGGCCTGATCTGCTTCGACATGGATTCGACGCTGATCACCATCGAATGCATTGACGAACTGGCCGATTTCGCCGGCAAGAAGGCCGAGGTGTCGGCGGTGACCGAGGCCGCCATGCGCGGCGAGATCGACTATCGGGAGAGCCTGCGCCGGCGCCTGGCGCTGCTCGCCGGCCTCGATGCCCGTGTGCTGGCGCGAGTTTTCGGCGAACGCCTGCTGCTGTCGCTGGGTGCCCGCGAATTACTCGAAGGCTGCCAGGCCGCCGGCCTGCGCACGGCGATCCTGTCCGGCGGCTTTACCTACTTTACCGAGCGCCTGCGCATCGAGCTCGGTTTCGACTTCGCCACGTCGAACGAGCTGGAAATTTCCGGCGGCAAGCTGACCGGCCGGGTGGTCGGCGATATCGTCGATGCGGCGGCCAAGGCCCATCATCTGTGCCGCCTGCGCGACGAACTGGGGCTGCGCAAGGAACAGGTGATCGCTGTCGGCGATGGCGCCAACGATCTGCTGATGATGGCCGAGTCCGGCCTGTCCGTGGCTTTCCAGGCCAAGCCGGCGACGCGCGCCAAGGCCGACGTGGCGATCAGCTGCGGCGGCCTGGATTCCCTGCTCAACTTGTTCGACTGAAAATTAGCTGAACTTGCACAAAGCAGGTGCATGCCTGCCCGGCCATGCCTGAAATAGTGGCGTAAAAGCACCGAGAACTCCCTATCCGCGGGGGTTTAAGGTGCTTTTTTATGGGCACATGCCTTGCTAGTACTCCATACACATAGGGCGGCTGGAGGGTAGCATGGCGAAATACAAGGGCATCGAGGTCAAGGACAACGTGCGGACGCTGCTGCCGCACATGCCGCTGATCGAGGAATACCGGGAAATGCTGCAGACGCTGCAGGCCGTCTGGGACAACCTCAACCTGCTCGGCCAGATGTCGGGCACCACGGCCGAGATCGGCCAGACCCGCGAAGCCTTCTCCAGCCTGACCGGCGACTTGCTGAACAATCTCGCCGAGCGAACGCTGGCCAAGCGCGAGCAGGAA